>JACETJ010000099.1 GCA_013911345.1 Congregibacter sp. | reverse complement strand
GGACGGTTCGGAGGCGGCGCGCGACTGGAGCCGGGAAACATTGTTCTGGTCAGCAGACCATAACCGGATCGTGCGTCATCGTGATTGGAAGCTTCATGTGGCGGCGCGACCCGAGAAGCAGTGGCTCTTTAACTTGGCCGACGACCCGACCGAGCAGAACAATCTGGCGGCAGCGCGTCCCGACAAGGTGGCTGAACTGATGGCACTGCTCGACTCGCACGCGGCCAATGCGAGAGCGCCGCTTTATCGGGCCGAGATTGAGGCGCCGGTAATGATTGATAAGGATTTGTCACTGCCTTTTGAGCCCGGAGACGAGTGGGTATCTGTCCCCAATTAGTAGCACGCAGATCAGTCGCTGCAGCCCAATAATCGTCGGGGATAAGGCACCGTCAATAACCCGATCCTCCACTTACGCGCGCTGCCGCCCCTAGAGACCCTTGCGGGCTTTTATGATCTCCGTTGAGTTCGCGGGCAGGCTGAACGTGACACCGTCGTAGCCAACCGTATAGTCGGGGAATATCTCCCCCGCACCGTTGAGCCACAATGTTTCCTGCCCGGGCACCACGATCGGCGGCACAATATGGTAGTACAGCAAATGTCCCACTCCGGCATCCCGGGCAGTTTCGGCTGCCTCAACCGGGCTTGCGTGATAGTCCGGCACGTCGAACATTATCTTGGCTACGACAGGATTATTTAATTCCTTTGCCGTGGCCTCCATCATGCCGATGAGTTCAGGTGAGAGCGCTTCATGGACTAACAGGTCGATGCCCTCTGCAAAGCGCGTGATGTTGTCGGATTTCGAGGTGTCGCCGCTGATGAGCACCGTGCGACCGCCGTAGCTAAAACGATAGCCCACTGCGGGTGAAACGGGGGCGTGATCGACCCTTAATGCCTCAACTGTTAGGCCATTGCCCTTGAAAACGGTGGTGAGCTCGCCGTCTGCTGGCGCTTGGAAGGGCATGGCCGTTATGCCTGCCGCAGCCAGCGGCGCAACCAGGTCTCCATGGTGGTCGTGCCGGTAAGTGTAATCTTGTGCATAAGCGGCGTTAAAGCCCGCTACCACGCGCTCCACGCCCTCGGGGCCATAAACCATCAGCGGGGTCTGGTCGTCTCCCGTAGCCCAGCGGATCGTCGCCAGTTCCCCAAGACCATCAATATGATCCGAGTGAAAGTGGGTCAGGAAGACCGCTTCGATATCGCCCGGGGGGTAGCTCAGGCGCTGCATATTGCGCGTACTATCTGCGCCCGCATCGACGACGAAAAATTGTTCCCCCGCGACGATACCGACACAGGGGCCGGAGGCGTGTGGCGCTGGCATCGGCCCGCCAGCACCACATAGAACAACATGCAGTCCATCATCAAATGCTTCTACCTGATTCGCCCCCATCTGCTTGGGTAGCGCTACCGCCATCAACCGCTCGGCAATCATTGCTCGTTGGCTATAGACAACTCCGGCGGTAATCGATGTTGCCAGCACAAAAATGACAAAACCGCGTGTTTTCATGATGAGTTTCCTAGTGAAGGACGATTGATCATTGCATAGGAGTCTACGTATCGGCAGTATCAATGCCAATATGTATTGCACTCACCTTGCCCCGCCTTGCGCTGGTGACGGGCTAAAGGCCCTTGAGGGATAGCGGAGACGAACAAATGAAGACCATCATGATTCGCGGTCTGGCCCTCATATTGGCGCTGGCATTGTGGTTGATCTGGCTAGGTTGGTTCTCGGCCAGACCTCCGCTGACGATTGATCCGGCGACGCTGGCAGGAGATGGCTCAACCCTAAATTACTGCGAGTTGCCGGTGTTGGACGATTCGGGTCAGCGGGCGGTCGATATACCCAAAGGGAACACGCCAGGCTGTGGGTACGACCATTTTCCGTTGCCCATTCTCGCGGAATGCACTGAGCCGCTGCCGCCCGAGGCTGACGATATCCGTGGTTTATGGCGTGGCGTGTCGGGGGGACATGCGGGCCACATCGAGCGGGTGGAACAATGCGGAAGCCGAGTGGTGGTGACCGCGGCGGGCATCATTCACGACTACGGCCCAAACAGTTCGGGAGGCCTCAATACAAACGATACAGAGGGTTCGGTCCTGTTCACTATGGGCGGCAAGGAGCACTGCATGCGCTCCTCGGCAAGCATGATCTGGGAAGACAATATCCTGAATTTTTATGCCTTTGGTTGGGGACCCCGAGCGGTGCGACGTTATCGTGAGGGTGACGAGTTGATCTGGGAATACATAGACGGCTCTGTGACAAGGATGGAGCGCATATGTCGTTTGCCAGAGGAGCACAAAGTGCCAACCCCCCGCGGCAGGCGGATTGAGCTGTTCTAGCGACTATTTCTTCTTCTTTTTAGCGCATCGGTCATCTTCTGAAACTGAGAAGGCGGTGGCATCAGAGTAAGGTCCTTTGGCAATACGCACCCTCGAACCGAAGCTTGCGCCTCCGCAGCAGTTGGCGCGATTGTCGGTCTGAAAATGAGCAAAAAGTGACTATCGCGCGCTAAAACTTTCATTTTGTTAGTTTTGAAGATGAGGTTCGGGGTAGGGTAGGGTTAAAGTTTCCTTTATCGACTCTGACATGAGAAGGAGCGCAATCATGATGAAACACGCGATTCTCGCAGGCATTCTAGCCCTGCCGATCAGTCTGGCTGTGGCTGACAACCATCCCACGCGTGCTTTTTTTGGTGACACGCATCTCCATACTTCTTTTTCCCCCGATGCGGGCATGGCCGGCACGAAAGTAGGCCCAAACGACGCCTACCGTTTTGTGCTGGGAGAGACCGTGACTAGCAGTACCGGGCAGGAAGCGACGATCTCAAAGCCACTCGACTTTGTGGTAATCGCAGATCATGCAGAAAATCTCGGGCTGGCAGACGCCATCGCTAACTCGGATCCGGGTCTGCTCGCAGATCCTTTTGGCAAGCAGCTCTATGACTTGGTGATGGCGGGCAAAGGGATCGACGCCTTCAATCTGCTCGTGCAGAAAATGACTAAAGGCGCGGAAGCTAAAATTAAAGTTGATTCCATGCTGCGCAACGCCTGGACCAAGATCATGGACCTCGCAGACCAATACAACGATCCCGGAGAGTTCACGGCGTTTATTGGCTACGAGTGGACTTCGCAGCCGGGTGGTAACAATTTGCATCGCGTCGTGGTTTTTCGCGGCGACAAGGCCTCCGTTGATCCAGTGTTGCCGTTTTCTAACTTCGATTCAGAGAACGTGGAAGACCTCTGGGACTACATGGCGGCGTATGAGAACGACACCGGTGGCCAGGTGCTGGCGATCCCGCACAATGGCAACCTTTCCAGCGGCATGATGTTTGCGCCGCAGTACCAAACAGACGGTAAACCAATCGACAAGCGCTACGCCGAAGCGCGATCCCGTTGGGAGCCCATTGTTGAAGTTACCCAAGCCAAAGGCACGGGTGAGGCGCATCCGTTTCTCTCCCCAGACGATGAGTTTGCCGATTTTGAAATCGTCGATACCACCAATTTGGGTGGCACGGCAGAGAGAACCACTGACATGATTCAGTACGAATACGCCCGACCTGCACTTAAGATGGGCCTCGAGTTCGAGAAAAGCCTCGGCGCCAATCCTTTCAAATTTGGAATGGTGGGGAGTACTGATAGCCACTCGGGATTGCCGGCTACGCGTGAGGATAATTGGTGGGGCAAAGCACCCTTTCTCGAGCCCAGCCCCGAACGTTGGAAGGACGTATTGATTCGATCCTCCCTCGATCCGGCGCTTGATTTGACGGCACTCCAGCTTGCCGGATCTGGCTTGGCAGGTGTTTGGGCCACTGACAACACCCGAGAAGCAATATGGGACGCCATGGCGCGCAGAGAAGTATTCGGCACCACCGGAACTCGTCTGCAAATTAGAATGTTTGGCGGCTATGACTTCGGTTCCGAAGATCTGTCTCAAAACGATCTCGCTGCTAAAGGCTATGCCTCTGGCGTACCGATGGGTAGCGATTTAGAGACTGCGCCTGAAGGCGCCAGCCCTGGCTTTTTGGTCGAAGCCATGCGTGATCCCAATGGCGCTAATCTGGATCGAATCCAGATCGTGAAGGGGTGGTTGGATGAGAGCGGCGCCTCTCAAGAGGCAGTCTATAACGTGGTCTGGAGTAATGCAGACGCGCGGGCGCTGGATGAGGACGGCAAGCTCGCCTCTGTGGGTTCCACCGTGAACGAAATGGAAGCCACCTACAGCAACTCCATTGGCGCGGATGCGCTACGCGGATATTGGCAAGATCCCTCGTTCGATCCAGAGCAGAGGGCTTTTTACTACGCCAGAGTCATGGAGATTCCCACGCCGAGGTGGTTGGCCTACGACCGCAAGAACTACGACCTCTACGACGAGATGCCAGAGGATGTTCGCTATAGCTCTCAAGAGAGGGCCTACGGCAGTCCGATCTGGTATTCGCCGCGCTGAAGAGCCTGTCGTGGTATGACTGTGGCGTTAGCCTTCGGGCTGGAGCCGCGGTCCTTCACCCAATCATCGCGACCGCTGCGTGGCTGAATACTCGAAACTTGCTACGCTGAACCTCGGAGAACTCCAGCCGACGGGCCTGGCCCCGCCTTGTGCGCGCCTGTCCACTTATAATGGGCGAGCAATGCCCGGATGATTGCGCTGACAGCGGCCTTCTTCGAGCCACTGCACCCATGCGTAGTTCGAGGACATAGCGATGCTGACTGAGCTCTGGGTTGATCGAACCGACTACCGGCGCACTCGAGTGGTGCGTGGCGACCTGCCTGAACCCGGTGCCGGCGAGATACTGGTGATCATCGACAAGTTTGCCATGACGGCGAATAATGTCACTTACGCCGCCTCGGGCGATTTGTTTGGTTACTGGCAGTTCTATCCTACGGGGGAAGACCCCTGGGGCAAGGTAACGGTGTGGGGTATCGGAGAGGTCGTTTCCAGTCACGTCGACGCGATTGAGGTGGGCGAGCGACTGTATGGGTTTTTCCCGATGAGTAGTCATGTGGTGATGACGCCGGGCGATGTGACGGCACGGGGATTCACTGATGAGGTGGCACACCGCCAGCCGCTGCCGGGCCTCTACAACCAGTATGCGCGAACGCGCTCCGAACCTGACGAATTGCACGCACTGGAAGACCAGCGATGTATCTTTTTCCCGCTGTTCATGACCGGTTACGTGATCGCCGACTTATTGCTCGATAACGACTGGTATGGGGTAGAGCAGGTCGTGATTGGCTCGGCATCCTCAAAAACTGGCTTTAGCACCGCTGCTTTTGTGCGCTCGGCGGGCTACGAGGGCGCCATTGTAGGGCTGACCAGTGAACAGCATGTCGCTTTTTCCGAGGCCCTCGGGTGCTATGACTGTGTGGTCCCCTACGGCGACCTCGAAGCTCTGGAGCATGCGCCAACCGCCTATATCGATATCGCTGGCGACGTGGGCGTGAGGTCCCGGCTACATCATCACTTGACCGACTGTGCGGTGCTTACGCTGCTGGTTGGCGCGACGCACTGGGATCAGTTTGGACAATCGCTCGGTAGTGACCCGTTGCCCGGTAGCGAACCTGAGGTCTTTTTTGCGCCCGCACAAATTGAAAAGCGGGATGCGGAGTGGGGTGGCGGTGTGATGATGGGCAAAGCGTATGCGGCCAGCATCAGCTTGATGCAGCGACTGGCGCCGACGTTGGCCATGGAATCGCACGCGGGTGCTGAGGCATGCAACAC
>JACETJ010000098.1 GCA_013911345.1 Congregibacter sp. | reverse complement strand
ATCGAGCTGGCCTTTGCTGCCATTGATATTCGCGAACTGCTCACCGCTCCGCGGCAAAAATGACTCGCTGTAACTGGCATACAAAGACATAGTGTCCATCGGCTTCAACACCACGCCTAGCCTGGGGGAGATTTCCTCGTCGCGCTTTGATCGCGAGTCATCAGCAGGCACATTGAATACGTCTATCTCAAACTGATCGAATCGTGCTCCCAGTACAACATCCAGATAATCTGTGACCGCCATCTCGTCTTGGAGGTAGAACGATGCAATCTCAATGCCCACTCGAGTGTCGTCGTGCTGATCGACAGTAAAATCATTGATCGTCCGGGCGCCTGACGCGTTGATGCCGACGCCGCCGACAACCCCCATCGGCCGCGCGACAAAAAATGTCTCTTTATCATCTGACGTCTCCGACCAATACGTGTTCCACCGATCCTGATCTGAGGACGTGTCAACGTACTCGGCACCCAGAAGGAATCGATGGCTCATATTCGCAAACGAGACCTCTTTGATGAGGTTGCCAGACAGAATCAGATTCTCCCGCTGCGTCGTGTCAACGTAGCCATCCAGTGCAACGACATCCGGCGAGTCAGCCTCACTGTAGGAGGCCGCATAGAAATTCTGGTAGAGCTTGTCATAGTCGCCGTAAAAGGCCGTGACCTTACCCTTCATCGTGTCCGAGAAACGATGCTCCAGACTTGCCATCAAGATGTGCGCCTCAAGTTCGGTCACATTGACATCAGGGTCACCAAAAACCACGCGGTCGAACCGCTCAACAGGATCGCCGTTGGTACCTGTCGGGATACCGCGATCGATAAATCTCTCGTGATCGACATACTCATACGAAAGGTCGAGCGTGGTTGTCTCTGACAACAACACTCTCAAGGTCGGATTGACGCCTATCCGCTCACCATCAAAATGATCGCGATGGTTGTCTAAGCCCTCGGCCATGGCGTTGAGTCTGAAAGCGATGCTGTCGGTCAGGCCAACATTCAGGTCACCCTGTAATCCTCCAGCACCAAAGGAATCTGCATACCCTGTCAATTGCGAGAAACTGTTTCCGATCTCCGCTTTCTTGGTCACCCGGTTCAGGATGCCTCCCGTGCCGCCGCGGCCAAACAGCAGCGCGTTGGGCCCCCTTAGCACCTCTAGCTGCTCAAGGTTATAGAGCGGCCGATAATATTGAACGTCATCCCGCACGCCATCGATAAAGAAGTCAGCGGTAGACCGAACGCCGCGGAACACCACGGCATCCCTATGCCCTTCCCCCTGAGACATACTGACTCCGGGTAGATACTCGATAATGTCAGAAACGCTGGTGAAACCGCGCTTGAGGATTTGTTCCGAGCTCACGATGCTGAGGCTCTGCGGAACATCCAGAATCGGCGTGGGAGTCTTGAGGGCGTTCGCTTCGCTGGACTGCAGGTAATTGCCTCTGACAATGGTCTCTTCGAGCATCAGCGGGTCAGTGGTTTCCGCCCGCAGCGGCGCCGCTGTGACGGCTAGTACCGACCCTGCGATTATCGTTAATGCGCGTTGCGCGTTGCGTTTCATTCGGGTTGACCCACTTCTCACTTCGTTAATGAGAATCATTATTATTACCATTATCAAAAAAAGCAACCCTCAGTAGGGTTTAATTTTCGAGCCTTTTTCAGGCATCCGGGATTCTCTCGTCGAGGCTCAGGGACCAGAGGCTGCTGACCCTCATTAGGTGGGGCGAAGGGGCATCTCAGAGCGAGGGGATATCTCAGGGCGTAGCCTCGGCATTGCGCTGAGTCACACCCGTCAGCGGGCGGAAAACCCGCAGTATTATCTCGTCGAGCGGGTGTGGACCAATCTTCCGTCTGAAAAAGTATGGTCCACCTTTATGGTGTGGATCTGATAAGGGTCGCTAGCATAAGGGTCTCGATCAAGCACCACGATGTCGGCCAATTTACCGACTTCCAGCGTGCCGATTTTATCCTCGAGGCGCAGCTGCCACGCCGCGTCAGAGGTATGAGCCCTAATCGCCTGATCCACACTGAGTCGCTCGCTGACTCTGGCCTGCACAGGCACTTTGGGGTTGCCTGCCTGCTGACGGGTAACCGCCATTTCAATGTTGAACATGGGGTTCAGTGCGTCTTTTCCGATCCAGCTGACCGGATAATCACTACCCAACGTGACCTTGCCTCCGTGCCGCAAAATGGAGGCCAGTGGATACATTTGATTGAAGCGCCCTATTCCCAAATATCGGAGCGCCAGATCATCGTAGTAAAACCAGGTCGGCGTGGTCTGGGCCACGGCACCCAGCTCTGCAAAGCGGCTCACATCATCAGCATGGACGATCTCGATATGGCAAATCGTCGTTCGCGTATCACTGTCGGGGTGTAATCGTTTGGCGCGCTCAATCGCATCCAGCGCTGACCGGACCGCGCCGTCTCCTATAGCATGTAAATGCAAGTCCACATCGGCTTCATGCGCCGCCGCTACCGCATCGAACATAACGGGATTGGGTAATAACGGTGTGGCTTCATGGCCCTCCGGCTGGCTGTAGGGTTCCAGCATGACTGCCGTTTTAGCTTCTACCGTGCCATCTATTGATAGCTTCAGGGTTGAGACGTTAAACAGCTGGTGGTGGTATCGCGCATTTAGCTCTTCAAGGATCTCCAGCGCATCAGTCAATTGCTCTGGCTGATTGACGTACAAAGATGCCACCATTCGAATTGGGAACTCACCGGCCTCCACCATTTTGAGCGCAAGCCGACGCCCCAATTCACCCGTGTCGATCATGCCTGCATCAAAGGCAGCAGTGAGACCGACCGCCGACATGTCCTTAAAAAAATCAGGGGCCGCCAAAGCTATCGCCTCTTCACTGACCACGCCCAGCGACTCGCTGACAGGATCAATCGCCGCACCCTCAACCAGCCACCCCGTTGGGTTGCCCTCCTCGTCTCGCTGAAAAAAATGAGCGCCGGGTACCGGGTCGGGGGTATCACGTGAAATCCCCGCGGCTTCTAGAGCCAACGTATTCGCCCATCCGGTATGACCACCCTCGTCGATGATGAGCGCGGGTCGATCTGGCACGATGGCATCCAACTGCGCAGCGGTCGGTCCCTCCGAACCAAACGCCGGAGCCAGAAAACCAGAGCCAAGCACCGGGTTTTGATAGGGATGCGTGCGGGCATGCTCAGCAATATTCTCAAGCACCCGCTCTGCGCTGTCGTAGGGACTGAGCTTGACGCCGTTAATCAAAGGCAGCGTATCCATGCTGTGAATGTGGGTATCGATAAAGCCCGGCATTACTGTTCGGCCGTTGAGTTCTATGATCTGGGTCGCGGGGCCGATATGCGCTGCCACCGCCTCGCTCTCGCCGAGCCAAGTCACACGATTCCCGGTGAACGCCATCGCGGAGTAATGCGAGGCCGAATCATCCATTGAGTAAATCACACCACCGCGCAATACCCAGTCGGCCTCCGCAACCGCGAGGCTGCCGCACAAAGACCCAAAAGTGGCCGCGACAAAATTTTTGAGTTTCATGTCGTCTCCCAAAACGTCATCAATAACACCTAGGGCCCTATACCAAAGTGATGGCCCGCCACGCGTTCCCATTAGAATCGAATGTCCGTACTATTTGTCTATTGAGCAATAGATTCACCTCAGGAGCAAAGCATGTCTCAATCGCGACCGCTAGAGGGCCTTCGGGTCATCGAGTTAGGGCAACTGCTGGCTGGCCCGTTTGCGGGCACAGTGCTGGGCTACTTCGGCGCAGAAGTCATCAAGGTTGAACCCCCCACAGGTGATCCCATCCGTCAGTGGCGCGAGGTGCGCAACGGTATGTCACTCTGGTATCACTCGCTGGCGCGCAATAAGAAAAGCGTGACGCTGGATCTCAAATCCGAGCGCGGGCGAGAGCTGGCCTTTGAACTACTGACTAAAGCCGACGTGGTCATAGAGAATTTCCGCCCGGGTGCGATGGAGAGCTGGGGGCTGGGACCCGACCAAGTCAAGGAGAAGAATCCGGGCATCATCTACGCTCGGATCTCCGGCTATGGACAAACTGGCCCCTTCTCTGAAAAGCCAGGTTATGCCTCCGTCACCGAGGGATACGGCGGCTTCCGATATATCAACGGTGAGCCCGGCAAAGCACCGGTGCGACCCAACATCTCGCTGGGCGATACCGTGGCTGCCATTCACGCTGCGCTGGGCGTCGCGTTCGCCATCATCGAGAGGAACAAGAGCGGCAAGGGCCAGGTCGTTGACGTCGCACTGTACGAGTCAATTTTTAACTTGCTGGAGGGCATCGTCCCAGAATTCGATGGAGCGGGCGTCGTCCGCGAACCCTCAGGCACAACGATCACCGGTATCGTGCCGACCAATACCTACCTCTGCGCAGACGGGAAACACGTGGTCATCGGCGGCAACGGCGACTCGATTTTCAAACGCCTCATGACAGAAGCCGGACGCGAGGATATGGCCAATGATCCGGAGCTGGAGCACAACCAGGGCCGCGTAATTCACGAGCAAAAGATCGATGAAGCGCTGGCCAAATGGTGCAGTGAGAACACCTCAGACCAGATCATCAGCAAGCTTGAGGGAGCGCGGGTACCGGTTGGCCCCATCTACAGCGTTGAGGACATGATGACCGACCCCCACTACATCGCCAGAGGCATGTTCGAAACGGTCGAGATTGATGGCGAACCTCTGAAAATACCCGCCATCATGCCGAAGCTCAGTGAAACGCCCGGCCGCACCGACTGGCCAGGCGCGCAGATTGGCCAGCACAACGCCGAGGTTTTGGGCGACTTGCTGGGCCTCTCTGAGGACGATCTGAACGGTCTCAGTGAGGACGGGATTACCTGCTGACTCTAAAAACAGTATGAAACTGCATGGACTGACCGTTCTCGATCTCTCACTGTTTCTGCCCGGCCCGGCGGCAACGCAGTTGATGGCTGATCATGGTGCGCGGGTCATCAAGGTTGAAAACCCACACGCGCCGGAGCCAACCCGCTCAGCTGAGGCGTTCCCGTGGCAGCAAGGCGGTGAGACCGTGATGTTTCGCAACACGCAGCGGGGCAAAGAGAGCATCGCGCTCGACCTTAAATCCGATGCAGGCAAACGGGCTCTCCTCGCGCTGGCAAAAACAGTCGATATCGTGGTGGAGGCTTTCCGTCCGGGTGTTGCCAACCGACTCGGCATCGACTTCGAGACCTTGTCGGCCGAAAACCCTGGCCTGATCTATTGCTCTATTTCCGCCTTTGGGCAAACCGGCCCGTGGCGTGATAAGCCTGCGCATGACACGGCGACCGTTGCAGCGGCTGGGATTCTCGATGTCACCCGATCGCCCGAGGGAGACTCGGGGCCCGCTATTATCGGGGTGCCAATAGCTGACATGCTGTCATCCTACCTCGCGCTCTCGGGCGTGCTGATGGCTTTGCACCGACGGCATACGACGGGCCGCGGCGACTATGTGGATATCAGCATGTTTGAGTCGGTTCTGGCAGCCAGCCCGAATATTCTGGGGCCGGTTTTTGGTGGCGATCAGGCGCCGGAACGGCTCAAAGAGCGAACACACGGCGGCAACGCCATGCTCAACGTCTACCAGACGGCAGACAAACAATACATCGCGCTAGGCGGCGGTGAGCACAAGTTTGTCACCGCGCTGTTCGAGGGTCTCGGGCGCACCGACTTCATCGCCTCGGTAACAGGGCCCGCTGGCGAAGGTCACTGGCCTGCCATTGCGTTTCTGCGCGAGGCTTTCAG
>JACETJ010000097.1 GCA_013911345.1 Congregibacter sp. | reverse complement strand
CGGACCAGACCCCGCTGGGGCATGTGACCACGCCCGAGGATGTGGCGGACACTATTTTGTCGCCGATCACGGGTTCCGACTACGTGACCGGTCAATTAGTCACGCTGGACTCTGGGTTTACCTTGTAGCGTATTTTGGCTTGGTAACGCTCTATTCTGTGATCTTTACCACGGATTCTTGGGTTCTCAGCAGGGAGGAAAGCACCATATGACGTTCTTTGATTGGCATAAGCGCCAAACGGAGCAATGGATGCAGCGACTCCACATGTCGCCTTATCAGGCACTGTGGTTCGCATGGTTTAAAGGCGTCGTCTTGGGCGCTGCTGTTTGCTGGTGGCTGCTGGGCTAGCCCAAGCAGACTTCAGGCTCAGGCGGCGTTCGCGCCCGGAATCGCTGCCAGTAACGAGCGGGTGTAGTCCTGCTGCGGCGTTTCAAATACTTGTGTGGTTGGGCCCTCCTCAACCAACTTGCCGCGATACATCACCGCAATGCGGTCGGCGATTTGGCGAATCACCGCCAGATCATGCGAGATAAACAGCATGGTCAGGCCGTATTCCTTGGTGAGGTCGGCGAGCAGGTCGAGAATCTGTGCCTGAATGGTCACGTCCAGCGCCGAGACCGGCTCGTCCGCCACCATAAACTCAGGGCGTGTCGCGAGTGCGCGGCCAATGGCAATACGTTGGCGCTGCCCCCCCGAGAACTCGTGCGGATACTTGCGCACAAAGGCGCGTGCCAGACCCACATTATCCATGAGCTCGCGAATGGCCCGATCGAGATCAGCTTTTTGCACTAGCCCATGCAGCAACAAGGGCTCGGCTAGCGTGTCATAAACCGTCATCCGCGGGTTTAAGGAGGCGTAGGGATCCTGAAAAATCATCTGCATGCGATGACGAAATTGCTTGAGTGATTTGCCTTCCAGCGCACTCAGCTCGGTGTCTTCGAAGGCAATGCGCCCGCTGGTGATCGGGACGAGCCGCAGAATCGACCTACCTAAGGTCGATTTACCGCTGCCAGATTCGCCCACCAGCCCGAGAACTTCGCCACGGTGGATATCCAGTGAAACGCCATCGACTGCTTTCACCGGCTCAGCGCTGCCGGTTGGCGTAAACCAGGTCCGCAGGTTGTCGATACGAATGAGGGGCTCTGGCGCAACAGTGCCGGCCGCCTTTTGCCCACTCGGAATGGCTGCGAGGAGCTTTTGGGTATAGGGGTGCTGTGGGTCATTAAAGATCTGTTTGGGCTGGCCGCTCTCCACGACTTTGCCTTTTTCCATCACCACAATGTGATCGGCGATGTCAGACACGACCGCGAGGTCATGGCTGATAAATAGCACGCCGATATCACGTTTAGTCTGCAGCTCTGCAATTAGCTTGAGAATCTGCGCCTGAATCGTTACGTCGAGTGCGGTCGTCGGTTCATCGGCAATCAGCAGCTTGGGCTCATTAATGAGCGCCATGGCAATCATCACACGCTGCCGCATGCCGCCCGAGAACTCATGGGGGAACGCACTCATTGCCCCTTGCGGGTCACGGATACCCACTTCATCAAGGAGCGCCATGGCCTGCTCCCGGGCCAGGCCTTTGGCTAGGCCCTTATGTAACGTGAGGGGCTCAATCAGCTGATCACCAATCTTCATGAACGGGTTCAGGCAGGTCATCGGGTCCTGAAAGATCATGGCGATGTCGCGCCCACGAATCGCGCGCAGTTCACTCTCAGACAGCGCCAACAGGTCCTGTCCCTGAAAGTGGGCGGTGCCGCCATCAATGCGCCCCGGCGGGCTGGGTACCAAGCCCAGCATGGCATAGCAGGAGACAGATTTGCCGGAGCCACTTTCACCAATAATGGCGGTGATCTGGCGCTCCTCAACAGAGAAGCTCACATTATCAACGGCCTTGTTGGTGCCGTTGCGGGTCACAAAGCTGACGGAGAGGTTGTCGACGTTCAGTAAGGCCACGGTTCAGTCCTTGGAGCCGCGCACGTCCAGCGCATCGCGCAGGCCGTCGCCGAGAAAATTAAGCGAGAAGAGCGTGAGCGTGAGTGCACAGCCCGGGAAGATGAGGAGCCACGGATATTCCTCCATGGTCTCGGCACCGTAACTGATGAGCAGCCCCCAAGAGGTGGCCGGCGGCTGAATGCCCAAACCCAAGAAGCTCAAGAACGCTTCCAGAAGCATGACGCTTGGAATCGTCAGGGTGGTGTAGACGATGATCGGCCCCAGTGCATTAGGTACCACGTGCTTGCGAATAATCGCCGCAGGTGAGAGGCCCACCGATACCGCAGCCTCGACAAACTCTTGCTGCCTAAGTGATTGCACTTGAGAGCGCATGATCCTCGCCATGGTGAGCCATTCGACCGCGCCAATAGCGAGGAATAGCAACAGAATATTGCGCCCGAACACCACCATCAGCAGCACAATAAAAATCATAAAAGGTAGCGCATAGAGCATGTCGACCAACCGCATCATGACGGCGTCGATCCGGCCACCCACATAGCCCGCCACGGCCCCCCAAGTGACGCCAATGACCAGCGCCACAGCGGTGGCGATAAACCCAACCGCCAGCGAGATACGCCCGCCGTACATTATTTGTGTCAGCACATCACGACCAAAAATATCGGTGCCCAGCCAGTGCGCGGCGGAGGGGGGCGAGGCGCCGAGGTCGAGATTTTGCGTCTCGTAACTGTAAGGCGCGATCCAAGGAGTGAGTAGTGCGATCACAATCATAAAGAGCAGCACGCTGCCGCCAAAAAGCGCTAGCTTATTCTTCTTAAGCCGCAACCAGGCGTCGTGCCAGAGTGACGATCCCTGTTCGGCATCATTAAAAGCCTGGGCTGTGAGTGTGCTATCGGTCATGAGCCTGCACCCGCCTTAAACTGGTCTCGCAGTCTCGGGTTGAGCCATGCAGCCACCACATCGCTCACCAAATTAAAGAATACGATCAGGGTAGACAGGAACACAGTGGTGCCGAGGATCATGGTGTAGTCGCGGTTAAAAGCGGCCTGCACATAGAAACGACCCAGCCCTGGAATCTGGAAGATGGTCTCAACAACAAATGAACCTGCCAGCAAACCGGCAAAAGCCGGGCCGAGGAAAGCAATCACGGGAATCAGGCCGCCGCGCAGTGCGTGCTGCGTGACGACTCGCCATTCCGGAAGGCCTTTGGCGCGCGCGGTGCGAATGTAGTCCTGGGAAAGAATTTCAAGCATGCCGGCGCGGCTCAAACGCGCGATGTAGGCGGCATAGGCCGAGCCCAAAGTCACAGCGGGCAGGATTTTATCGCCCGGAATGTCGCCCCAGCCGGTAATCGGCAGCCAGTCTAGCCAGATACCAAACACGAGTACCAATAGCGGCCCCAGCAAGAAAGACGGCATACAGATGCCAATCATGGCAAGGCTCATCGGCACGTAATCTTGGGCGGTATTGGGTTTTAACGACGCGAACACGCCGGCGGTCACCCCGATCACGAGGGCGATGATCAGTGCATAAAGCCCCAGCTCGGCAGTGACGGGCAGGCCCGCGAACAGAATTTCGTTCACGCTACGGCCCGGGTATTTAAAGGAGGGCCCTAGATCACCCTGTGCCAGGTCACCGAGGTAGGCAAAGTATTGCTCGTGTAATGGCAGATCGAGCCGATACTGGGCTTCCAGCGCTTGCTTGACCTCGGGGATGACCACTTTCTCCTGATCAAAGGGACCGCCGGGTGCAGAGCGCACCAGGAAGAAGGTGGCGGTGATGACCACGAAGATCACTGGCAGCGCCTGCAGGATGCGGATGAACAGAAAGCGCAGCATCAGCGGAGCGCCTCCGGCAAGGTGCGGCCCGGCACCAGCTTCACGTATTTGAGATTCAGCGAGTCCATGAGGTTGGAGTAGAGGCCTTCAACACTGGGGTGAATCAGGTGTTTGCTGGTGTAGGTGTAGATGGGAATGATCGGCATCTCTTCCATGAGCATGGTTTCTGCTTCTGTGAATAGGGCGTAGCGCTCTTCGCGCGTCTCTGCCTTGGGTGCCTTATAGAGGATCAGGTCATCGTATACGGGGTCGCTGTAGTTGGTGTTGTTGTTGCCCCCGTCGGTGATGAACAAATCGAGGAAGTTGTTAGCGTCCACGTAGTCGCCGATCCATCCACGGCGCGCGATTTGAAAATCGATCTGTGTGACCGAGTCGAGGTAGACCTTCCATTCCTGGTTGGTGATCGTGATATCGATACCCAGCTCGGATTTCCACATTTGCTGGATAGCCACGGCAATTTTCCGGTGACCCTCGTTAGTGTTGTAGAGAATCTCGAGCCCCGGCCACCCCTCGCCATTGGGGTAGCCCGCTTCGGCTAGCAGCCTGCGTGCCTCCTCGGGATCGTAGTCAAACAGCTTGGGAGGGAAATATCCCAGCGTGTCGGGGGGCGTGATCGAGTAAGCCGCTACAGCGGTTTCTTGCAGCACCGTGCGAACGAGCTTTTCACGGTCAACCGACATTGCCAAGGCTTTGCGTACCCGTACATCGTCAACCGGAGGGCGCTTAGTGTTGATCAGGTAGTAATAGGTACCGAGGTAGGGGGCCTGCACGTAGGGCGTGTCGGGCATGTCGCGGTAGAGCGGGATCTTGTCGAGCGGTACGACCTGTGTGTAATGCAACTGCTCAACGCGGAACATGCGTTCCTCACTGACCACGTTCTCCATGGGATAGAACACCACGGCGTTCAATGACACTTTGTCACGATCCCAGTAGTGCTCGCTTTTTTCGACGATGATACGGCGGTTAAGCGACCACTCTGTCAGCGTAAACGCGCCGTTGCTAACGATATTGCCGACCCGGGTCCAAGGCGTGTAGCGATCGGTCATTTCGCCAAACTGCATAAGCGTTTCGGGGTGCACCGCGAAGGTGCTGTAGTGGTCCATGAGCTGAACAAAGTAGGGCGTCGGCGCGTTCAGGGTCACCTCAAGGGTGGTGTCATCAAGGGCCTTCACGCCCACGTCATTGAAGTCTGTAATCTCGCCCTTCAGATACGCCTCGGCGTTGACCAACGGGAAGAGCATGTACGAGTACTCGTTACCCGTCATCGGGTGCAGCGCGCGGTTCCAGCTCCACACGTAGTCACCGGCGGTCACTTGCTCACCGTTGGACCACTTGGCTTCAGGGTTCAGGTAGAAAGTGATCACCCGACCCTCGTCGCTGAACTCCCATCGCTCTGCGACGCCTGGCTCAGGCTCCAGGGTGATGGGGTTCTTCACTGCCAGGCCTTCGAACAGCGCGCGGATGATGTGGTTCTCGGGAACGCCGGTGACCACATGGGGATCAAGACCCTGCGGCTCAGTGCCATTACCATAGTGCAGCACGCCGTCACGGTTACCGCTTACAACATTACTCTCGCCGCCACCGCAGGCGGTCAGCAGCGCCAGTAGTGCGCACCACAACCATGAGCGGCCTGATGAGAGAAAAGTGAGGGTGGTGGATTGTCGCGACCGTGTCGCGTGGCGTAGCGTCCTGGCCGCGCCTGAGAGGGGGTGTTTCAAAGCCGGTTTCCTGCCCAGAGAATGTGCGTATGCTACCGGAGTTTCGGTGTTGATGAGAGTGCCAATATTGCCCCCCATAGACCCCAACGGGCAGGCGAGGCTTTGATAAACTGGATCCCGGAGAGCCAGTGTTGCTGGCTCACAATGCTTGCCACCCCATGACGGCCCGATTACGCCCATGACAGTCAGAACCCGCGTCGCACCCTCGCCAACTGGTGACCCCCATGTGGGTACCGCATATATGGCGCTTTTTAATCGCTGCTTTGCGCATGCTCAGGGTGGGCAATTTATCC
>JACETJ010000096.1 GCA_013911345.1 Congregibacter sp. | reverse complement strand
GTGCCGGCTTTGGCAAGCATTTATGTAGCGATGGCCCCGAGACAAGCGGCGGTTTGAGGGCTACCCGATTCACAATCTAGGCTCGCTTGACACGATTCGGTGGGATACGTACTGTTGCGCCCCTCGACGCTCGTCGAGACCTGATGTGGGGCTATAGCTCAGCTGGGAGAGCGCAACACTGGCAGTGTTGAGGTCGACGGTTCGATCCCGTCTAGCTCCACCACATAATGTAAGAAGGAAGACTTTTTAGGTCTCCAGCCTCATCGCCGTCTACCTAGATGGTCGGCGGCGCGCGCCAGCCACTTCACTTTTGGGAGTACTTTGAGCATCCCTGCGAGTATCGGCAGGGCAGCCACGAGCACGACAGGCACACCCACCCAGACAAGTAATCCGTAAGCTAAAGAGATACCGGCGACCGTCTCGCCCGCTGGATCGGTCATCAACCATGAGCTAATGCCGTATGCGGCTCCTATTAAGACAGGGGCGGCGATGAAGGCGTATATCCACCCCTTTTTGTTTGATGACATACCACGATCCTCGTGCGCCCTAGTTTAATGCAATAGTGACGCTGACCATACTTATGACTCGCTGCTTTGCCGTCGCTGCCGCCATTGAGTTTTTGTGAGCGCAGACCTAATGATGAGACCTAGAAATTGGGAATGGCGCAAATGCAGACATTTAGTGTTGATCACCAAACACTGGCAGTGTTGAGGTCGGCGGTTCGATCCCGCCTAGCTCCACCACATTCGTCCTTGAAAAGAAACTGTCAAGCGTCCGGCTCCAGCTCGGCAGGGCGAGTGCGAGTGATAAACCAAAGAATGGCAGGGTCCAAGGTTGGAGCTGGAGCGGTAAGCGATATCTCCAGGTCCGCAGTCGAGTTATCTAATTTGCTTGTGGCGCGAACGACAACAGTTTTAGGCGGTCCAGTCTGTGTGCAGTTGATCGAAAGGATACTTCCGCTGATGTTGGCTACTAGAGCATTGCTATCAAAGCTGTACGAAAAAGTCAGCGCCTCACCCTCCCGCATTGCCTCTATACGGACAAAGTCCTCGGGCCGCACGATATTGTCATTATTAACTTGCCATAGCGGCAGATCGCTCAGTGCTGAATTGCTGTAGTAGGTTGTGGCGTCGTAGGTTAGCGCCGAGGCCAGAGCGTCAACCACGGTCATGCCGGACCCCAGAACCTCGCCAAAAACCGTGTAACCGCCGTTATCTGAATCGAGAAATGCGTTTTCGCTTAAATTTACGAACCATTGGCTTGTCGCGCTATCCGGTTGCCCACCTAGTTTAGCCATTGCCACAGTGCCACGGACGTTTGATATTCCTGGCTCATTTGAAACCGTTCCTGTAGTAGCTATCGCTACAGGATCACTGCCGGGTTGGTCGGCGGGCACTGACGGTGCCTTAAAGCCACCACCCTGAATGACGAAATCGGTGACTGAGCGGTGAATGAAAGAAGCGTCATACGCGCCGTCCCGGACGTACGCCAAGAAATTCTCTACCGTCAGCGGGGTCGATTCGTCGAACAGCTCAATGAAAAAGGCGGGGTCCGCGAGAGGTGCGTTTGTCGTTACCTCGACCACCGTGCCATTGATCGCGGTGTCCTCGAAGAATTCGGCGAGATCGATCTCTAATGTGCTGTTAGATGGGCACGCACGGACAATGCTACCCGTGGGCGCATCTGCTGCGCCGAATGCGTCTAGACAAATACCCAGAATGATTGATAGTGCAGCTAGTGCTCTTAATAGCATCACGTCACGCTCCATGTAACGATGCGTTAGAGGTTAATACGCACCTCGCTAGGGCACAAGTACAACGAGCTGATAACGCTGCCCGAACGCATTATCAGGGTTGTTCTTCGCAGTCGCTCAGGTGCTCATTCAATCTTTTGGGGCGGGTTAGCCCTTATGGGCGTTCCTGTCCCGCCTAGCTCCACCACATCTGCATCCATAAAACGCCGATTTATCTTCACAACACCGTTGCGCACCTGATAGCTTAGGAATGCTGTGGTGCTTGTTGTGCGCGGTGGTGAGCCTTGCTTTGGGGCGCAGAGCTCACAGCGAACTCTCTCAAACAATAAGGATAACGATATGGGTTTTAATCAAATCATAATGATCGTCGGCTTATTCATATCCATCGTCGCGGTTTTCTTCGCCGAGTTGGCTGCGTACTCTGGGCTGCTGTTGGTGATTTTCGGTTTGACCAGTGGCTTTGTCAGTCCAATGGCTGATATGACGGGCCGCATGGCTTACACCGTTGCCGCAGTAGCGATACCTGTCGTGGCGAACTCGCTGGATGTCATTCCAGGAATCGGAGTGCACCTCAATGCGATTATCGACAACATCGCGATCATGCTTGCAGGGATAGTGATCGCCAATTTCTTGTTGGCTGTCAAAGATTCGATTCTCCCGTCTAGCAACTGATTCTCACCTCGCCCGGAGGCGCACTCCGGGCTTTCATTCCGAATCTTCCCCGCCTGATTTATCAAGTCGCACGCTGGAGATGACAGGCCGGTTCGCATTCGCCTCACTTTTCTATATGCTCTGGGCGTTTCATCTCAGATTGCTGAGGGTGGTTATGGACTACCGATGGTTGATCGCGGCGTGTATTGTGCTGAGCCCAGCTCGGCTGTTAGCCACTGAATGGACCGCTACGACGTCGATTTACGTCACCAACACTTTCACTCCTTACGTCGCTAACGTCAGCAGTGTGCGCTTCGCTGCGGACCTTGAGGCCTACATGCGCCTCATATATTGGGATGAAGATGTCGGATCCTACTATATTTGGCATGGTCCTCCCGATAACCAGTTCCCCTCTGATTCTTTGCTCAACAATAATGAAATTACGTTGTTCTATGAGATTTCGGGGGACAGCGAGAAAATCCTGTATTGCAACGATACGGTTAACGTTCCCAATCCGCCTTACCAATACACGTGCAACCTTTATGTTGAGAATCAGGGGCAGTATGAGTCTTTTGTTCGCCTCGACGGATCGACCGGTGTGTACACGTATGCAAACGCCTACAACGGCACCAGCGATATCGAACTGAATCACGATGGCTCCGTCATCGCTGCGGGCAACACCTGCTGCGGAAACGGCTTTTTTGGTCGTTTTCAGGTGTGGCAGAGGCAACAAGAGGGAGACGGCCACGTTTACCGGATGGTGGTATCGCAAGTGCGTGAAGAGGCCAATGCTTATTATCGCCCCAGCCTTGGTCGCTCTGTTGCCGTCGCGGATGCGACTGCCTTTACTGTGCTCGACGCTGTTTACTCCGATGACGTGGATACCTCCCAGATCTTCATCTATGACGTGAGTGGCAATATAGCGACCCCTGTCAGCAGTCCCACGGCCACCATTGCATTGCCCGACGATGTGTATGGGTACCCTGCCGATTCATCAAGCCTGAGCACGAATCGAGCAGGAGATCACGTCAGTATTGCGCTCTCGGCACAAGACGAAGCTAATGTTCCCGCCCGAAGAGGCGCCATTGCTGTCTTTTCTCAAACTGACGGCTTATGGTCGCAGAAAGGCGCTTTGATTAATGGGGAGTTGCTGCTGGACGACCTCGGCTTTGAGTATAGCTTTGGCTTGGCCGGACTGTCGGCAAGCGGCAACACAATCGCTGTTGTCGCCTATGTGGCGTGCTATGACGCTGATGATGATCCGATAGAAGCCTGTTACTCAGGGCTTTTGACCGTGTGGGATTACGTAGCGGCTACTGATACGTGGAGCCCTCGATTGGGTGAGAGCCTGCCAGCAAAACTGCCACTTTCTGGAGAGGTTGTGGGCGATGGCCACTATCCGGTCGAAGTCATTTTCGATGAGGGAAAGCAGCAGGTCGGTGTGGCAGTGAATGGGCCGCAGCGGGATTATCTGTTAAAAATAACGCTCGAAGAACAATTGGGTGGTGGCCTGCCGATTTGGCTTCTATACGAAGCAAGTCAGTAGCTGTTCTCTCAATCAACATCTCAACTGTCAGGGCAGTTTGCTCGTGCGATGTCTGTCTGGCGAGCGGTGCTAATGGCGTACCCGCGCCATTAGCTGGAAGCGCGCCAGTGACGACCCCGGCCGATGGTTACTGCATGCTCGCAGCAATTTCCAATGACGCGCGCGGGTTCATAAGACGAATGCTTCTCGTCTTCAGAGCCTTCTCATCAGCTCCCTCGATAATCGCTGCTTTCAGCTGAGCAACGCTGAGGTCGGGGTACAAAGCCAGAATTTTGCCAGCCAAATTGACCACCTGTGGCGAGGACATAGATGTGCCGTTAAATGGAATGCGATTGCCCCCGGGCACGTAGCTGTCTACTTCGAAACCGTTGCCATAAACATCGACTTCGCCCAAGCTCGTAAAGCTGGTCTCATCTCCCGCAAGGTCGACGGCGCCCACCGTCAGGAGGTTCGGGTAGTCATAGCTACTTGGATAAAACTCGTCAAACTGGATGTTGTTGTCCGAGTTGCCTGCGCTGGTGACCCACAGTATGTCAGTCGACTCGGAAATCGCTTTTCTCAGAGCAGCGTCGCCAATCTGAAAAATCTCTCTGGCGAGTGCCTTGCGCTCGTCGGGGCCGCCGCCGGCACCGTGTGCCTCAAGGGCCTGCTCAATGCCGCGAACAGATCCGCCCCAGCTCATGTTAACCACTCGAACGCCGTGGGTTCGGAAGTAGTCGGCCACCTCCAAAAACATCGCTGCACCGCGGTGCGCTCCCGCCAGCGTCGGCAGTTCGGGCATGACCTCGTGCCCGTAAGTCATGCGGGCGGCAAGTAGCCGCGCATATGGATTCCCCTCGGCTGCGATGCCCGCCACGTGGGTACCGTGAGAGTAGTTGCCATAGGCGCCCAGAGATTCAATAAAGTTCTGCACCTCGGTCTGGGGTAAAGAGGCCATTTTCTTGCGGACGTCAGAGGCTTCCTCAGAATCGACATTGAACTGAATGTCGCCAAGCCCTTTGACCATTTGTTGCAAAGCCAGCTCGTCTTCCGCTACGTCGCCGATGGGATAAAGCATGTCGGGCACTTTGCTGGAGTGCAGGTCGTAGGCGATACCGTGCGCATCATCTAGATATCCGTTGTCATCGTCGTCGATACCGTTGTTCGGGATCTCTTCGGTATTGGTCCAGAGCTGATCCAGCTCAGCAAAAATTTGTGTGTCGATCCCTGAGTCCCAGATGGCGAGAGTCACGGGACTTCCGTCACCTTCTAGAGTGACTTGCCGCGCCAGCCAGATATCTTCCTTTTCCACTGCATTGGCTGCGATGGTGGCTGACAGTACTTCATTGACTGTCTGTGCCACGGGCAGGAAGTAATCCAGCGTAAAGCTGGCAGATACCAGCGAGGCGGCGACGTCGTAACTGACTTCACCATCGGTGTTGTCAATCAGTGGCTGATAGTTTGAGTCGATGCTGCCGAGCACGAGCGCGCGGCTCAGGATCTCGGTGCGGCCTTTGAGTCCCTCGAGGTTGGCGCCCACGATCTCGTAGGGCAGATCAACAATCAGGCCGGTGAGTTGCTCGCCTACGGCCTCCGCAGAACCATCCCCCGCAATCTGTGCTTGTGCCACGGACGCACCCACCAGACCCATAGTGAGCTTGTTCGCTTCTTTGGTCTCCAGTGCGCGTCTTTTTTCAAGAAGCTCTAGGTAGCGCTGCCAATCTTCCTCGAGTAGCGCGATCGATCCTAATACCCCGTAAAAGCCTTGAATCGTGTTGTCGTCACGAATGTCATAAGTTTCAAGATCGCTCTCGATATCGGGCCGTATGGCGCTGGCCAGCGCCATCAGCACATCGCGTTGTTCAGGCGTGTAG
>JACETJ010000095.1 GCA_013911345.1 Congregibacter sp. | reverse complement strand
TCGCTGGCAACGGCAAGCGTCTGGTCGTCTGTAATGCGGACCCCGTCATGGAACTGCGCGGTCTGGTCGGTTGGCAGTGCCGCATCAATGGCCTCTCGTGTGGCGTGCACCAACACCAGTTTGACGCCCAAAGAATGGAGTAGCGCCATGTCGTGGACCAGGGTAAAGAGCCCATTTGACTCCAGCGCGCCGTTACCCAAATAGATCACAAAGGTCCGCCCACGGTGAGCCTTGATATAGGGACCCGTGTGGCGAAACCAGGCAATGTGATGCGCTGTGTCAGTCATGGTGTCTGCTGGCGTTAATAGTCAGAGACCACCTCGAGGTGGTCTTTCAGGGAGGCGCATCCTACCGAGTCTTCAAGTTGTGAGAAAGGGTAAAAAATCTTGCTGTCGCGCGAGCTGCTGCATTGGTGGCGGGCGCGTCGGCTTGCCGATAGGCTAGCGCTATTGATCGGACAGAGCCCGCTCACACATGTCTCAGGATCTCGACAGGCCCATGTGGATGGAGGATCGCCTTGGCAGTGCCATATCGCGTTTGGCGACACGCATTGGTGAAGCAGCCTATGCCGCGCTCACCGAGGCAGTTCAATCGGCGGACCAGTGGCGTTCCTTTCAAGAGCTCCTCTCCTGCAGTGATTTTTTTGGAGAGCAGGTCGCTCGCCATCACGAGTGGCTATGCGACGGGCTGCATGACGGGAGCTTGCTGCAGAGCCGGCATTGGGCGGCTCAGGACTGGGATCAGGCGCTGTCTAGGCTCCTAACGCCGGCTCAATCTGAGCCGGAGTTAATGGCCGCCCTAAGGATTTTTCGTCACCAGGAGATGCTGCGAATCCTCTGGCGAGATTACGCAAAGCTTGCCAGCGTTGAAGACGCTTTTGAGGCGCTCAGCCAGCTTGCTGACTGCTGTATTCGTGCGGCGGTCAGCTGCTCAACCACCGCGTTGGAGGAAAAATATGGCGTCCCACTGGGTGCCGACAGCGGTCAGCCGCAGCCGCTTGTGGTCTTGGGCATGGGCAAGCTAGGCGGCAATGAGCTGAACTTCTCTTCTGATATCGATTTGATCTTTGCATACCCCGAGACCGGGCATACCCAGGGAGGGCGCCAGGAACTCGACAACCAAGCCTTTTTTATTCGTCTCGGCCAGATGGTCATCCGCCTGCTGGATGCGGTGACCGAGGAGGGTTTCGCGTTCAGAGTCGATATGCGTCTGAGGCCTTACGGCGACAGTGGTGCGTTGGTGGGGTCATACAACGCACTGGAGGTCTACTACCAGGAGCAGGGTAGAGAGTGGGAACGCTACGCCATGATCAAGGCAAGGCCGATTACCGGCACTCCCGAGGCGCAAGAGAGTCTGATGAGCATGCTGGGATCCTTTGTGTATCGCCGCTACACCGACTTTTCGGTGATTGCAGCGCTAAGGGACATGAAAAGCATGATGCGCGCAGAGGTCACGCGACTCGGAATCGATGATGATCTGAAGCGCGGCGCCGGCGGTATCCGGGAAATCGAGTTCGTTGCCCAGAGCCTGCAGTTGATTCATGGCGGGCGAATTCCGGAAATACGCAGCCGTTCATTGCTGTCGACTTTGGCGGCGCTAGCGCGAGCTGAGGTGCTTACAGCTGATCAAGCCAGACGTCTGGCGACACATTATCGCCTTCAGCGCCGGGTCGAACATGCTTTACAAGCCATGCAGGATAGGCAGACCCAGTCCTTGCCGCGCGAGCCGGTGCCGCAGGCACAGCTGGCGCTGCTGTCGGGCTTTGCGGATTGGGCAACGCTGGAGGCACACCTCAGTGAGGCGCGCCGTGAGGTAGAGGACCTTTTCAACGACCTGATCGCAGAGCCTACCAGCGAAGCTCCTGAAGAGATGACTCGCGCGCCGAACTCCTCGCGGTTGTCGTTCTCCCTGCTCGGCGAAAATGCCTTGCGGGAGATCGGTTACCCGCGGGCCGATGAGAGCTGGGCGGCAGTGGAGTCGTTTTTGGACAACGCCTGGGTCGCGGCGCTGCAGCCAGAAGGGCGGCGGCGCCTCGAGGCTTTCCTGCCGTTGCTCTGTGAAATGGCCGCCGCTACGCCTGAACCCGACTCCGCCCTGACACGGAGCCTGCCGTTTGTGCGAGCGGTCTGTCGTCGCAGCGCCTACCTCGTTCTCCTTCAGGAGAACCCGCGTGCTCTAGAGCATCTGCTCACCCTGGTGGCGTCGAGTATCTGGCTGTCGGAGCGCCTTGCTGCACGCCCAGAGTTGGTTGACGAGTTGCTTCATGAGTCGACGCTTTACAGCGCGCCCAGTCGCGAGGAGCTCCATGCTTTGGTCAGGCAACAGTTGCTGCGTATACCTGAGGAGGACCTCGAGGCACAGATGAGTGCACTCAGCCGCATAAAAGACGGCGTGATTTTGCGGGTCGCAGCCAGCGAGCTCACCGGCACACTGCCCATCATGAAAGTGAGCGATAACCTCACTTTTCTGGCAGAAGTGATGATCGAGCAGGCCGTTGCTTTGGCTCGCGCTGAACTGGTTCAGCGCTACGGTGAGCCCCAGTCGGAATCTGCTGGGTTTGCGGTCATGGCCTACGGGAAGCTCGGTGGCTTGGAGCTGAGTTACGGCTCAGACCTTGATCTGGTCTTTGTTTTCGACGGTGCAGAAGGAGAGACCGCCGGCCCCAAAGTGGTCGACAACACCCGCTTCTATACCCGACTTGCACAGCGCGTTGTGCATGTTTTGTCTGCGCAGACTTACTCTGGGAGGCTTTATGAGGTGGACCTTCGGCTCCGCCCGGATGGAGATTCTGGTCTGGTGGCAACCACCTTGTCCTCGCTACGCCGATATCAACGAGAGTCTGCTTGGGTGTGGGAGCATCAGGCTCTGGTGCGCACGCGAGTGGTCGCTGGAGACGCATCGCTCAAGGCATCGCTGGAGGCATTACGCGCAGAAATTCTGGCTATGCCGAGAGAGCGGCCGGCTGTTGCCGCGGCCGTGTGCGAGATGCGCGAGAAAATGCGCGCTGAACACAGCGCGTCAGGGCGCACCGGCAATCGCTTCGATCTCAAGCGCGATTCCGGAGGTATTGTCGATATTGAATTTGTGGTGCAATACCTCGTTCTGGCATACGCCAACCAGCATATTGCGTTGACCCAGTGGCCCGATGTCATTCGTTTGCTCGACGTGATCGAGCATGCAGGGCTGATGTCGACCCGCGACGTAGAAACGCTCTCGCAGGCGTATTTGGCTTATCGAAGCGAGACACATGCTCTGGCGCTGCAGGGACACCCCGCAGAGACGGAGATAGGACGGTTTGATACTCACTGCGAGCAAGTCAAACAAATTACCGAAGCCTTATTACCGGGGCTGCAGGCAGGGTAAAATTCTGCCCCCGGCGTGCTGATGGCATAGGCTGTCCTCGCAAACAGAAAGGAAACGACATGGACCTCTCAAAACTCACCGGCCACATCTGGCTCGATGGCGAAATGGTGCCCTGGCAGGAAGCGCGGGTTCATGTGCTGACCCATACCTTCCATTACGGTTTGGGGGTCTTCGAAGGTGTCCGCGCGTACAAGACCCGCGAAGGGACGTCGATATTCCGTCTCAAGGAGCACACCGATCGGCTATTCCGCTCGGCACATATTCTGCGCATGGACATGCCCTACGACAAAGAGACCCTGAACGCAGCACAACGTGAGGTCGTCAGGGCTAACGATTTGGATGAGGCGTACATCCGGCCCATGTGTTTCCTCGGCTCTGAGGGGATGGGCCTGCGTGCCGACAACCTCAAGACTCATGTCATGGTGGCGTCATGGGCGTGGCCTTCATACATGGACCCCGAGGCCAGAGACCGCGGTATTCGCATTGCGACGTCGAGTTACACCCGTCACCACGTGAACATCACGATGTGTAAAGCGAAGGCCAACGGCAACTACATCAATTCCATTCTGGCGCTCAGAGAAGCGATGGATGCCGGTTTCGAGGAGGCGCTGCTGCTGGATAACGAGGGCTACGTCGCAGAGGGTAGTGGCGAGAATTTTTTCCTCGTCCGCGATGGTGTCCTATACACACCTGAGCTGACATCGTGTCTGGAGGGGATTACGCGAGATAGTATTTTCCGCATTGCGGCCGATCAGGGCCTGACTGTTAGGGAAAAGCGGATTACCCGGGACGAAGTCTATGTCGCCGATGAGGCGTTCTTTACCGGCACCGCGGCAGAAGTGGTACCGATCCGCGAGGTCGATCATCGGACGATCGGCAGCGGTGCGCGCGGTCCGATCACGGAAAAGCTGCAAAGCATTTACCTTGAAGCCGTGCGTGGCGAGCAACCCCAGTACGCTGAGTGGTTGGCGCCGGTGGCTGACTAGGTCGCGCGGGCTGATGGAAAGTCTCCCCAGCGGTATCCAATATCGACACTGGCCAGTTGATGACGCCAAGGCGTGTGTGCTGCTTGCCCATGGTCTTGCTGAGCACACCGGTCGCTATGAGCACGTCGCCGCTCGCTTTAATGAGCGCGGTGTGGCCGTCGTCGGCCCTGACCACATGGGACACGGAGCGTCGCCCGGTGTTCGGGTTTACCTGAAGACTTTCTCTCAGTATCTCGAACCGATGCAGGCACTGCGCGCTCGGATCGACGAGTGGTATCCGGGGCGACCGGTGTTCCTGTTTGGCCACAGTATGGGGGGACTTATCAGCGCCCATTTACTGCTCGCATCTCAGGCCGCATTTCAGGGCGCGATGCTGTCGGGCCCAGCTTTCCACGCAGTGGATCCGGCGCCCGCGCCCCTGCTTTGGATTGGCAGAGTGCTCAAAACGGTACTACCCAAGCTTGGGATGGTCTCTCTTGACGCTAACGGGGTGAGCCGCGATCCGGCTGTCGTCGCTGATTACATCGCCGACCCATTGGTTTATAACGGCAAGATCACGACGGGTCTTGGCATTGAGATGCTGGATGCCATGGAGGTGGCCATTGCCCGGGCAGGCGAGATCACGCTGCCCATTTACATCGCCCATGGCGAGGCTGATGTGATGGCGGGTCCAGAGGGTTCTCAGGCCTTTTTTGACGCACTGGGCGCCCAGGACAAGGCTCTCGACTTCTGGCCGGGGCTGTACCACGAGATCCTGAATGAGCCGGAATCTGAAGAAGTGATTGCCCGCTACGTTAAGTGGCTGGAAGCGCATTTGTGAGCGCCCAGCGGGCACTGGTGCTCGGTGCCGCGGGCCAACTCGGCCAGGCTTGCATGGACTCAGTCCCCGACACGGTCGACGCAAAGGGATTCAGCCGCGCGACCTGCGACGTGGCTGATGACTCGGCGCTGCGCCGGGTGATCGATGAAGTGGATCCGCATGTTGTGATCAATGCGGCTGCTTACACTGCCGTGGATGCCGCTGAGGATGACCGTGATACGGCTGATGCCGTGAACGCCAGCGCCCCCGCTATGCTGGGCGCGCTGTGTGCCCAGCGCGGCCTGCGGCTGGTGCATCTCTCCACCGACTTTATTTTTGATGGCCGCGCGCCTCGACCCTACGCTCCTGGGGCGAACCCCTCACCTCTGGGTGTTTATGGTGCGAGCAAGTGGCGGGGCGAGCAGGCGGTGCTCGCCAGTGGCGCGAGCCATGCAGTGGTGCGCACCAGCTGGGTCTATGGTCCTGGCGGGCGAAATTTTGTGCTGACGATGCTGCGATTGATGCGGGAGCAGGGCAACGTGCGCGTAGTGAATGATCAAATCGGTTCGCCAACCTCGGCCCGCGGTCTTGCAGAGATCTGCTGGTTGCTGGCTCTTCACAATGATGCCAGCGGGGTGTTTCATTGGTCCGATGCTGGTGCGATCAGCTGGTACGATTTTGCCTGCGGTATCCACGACGAAGCCTTGGCGCTGGGCCTGCTC
>JACETJ010000094.1 GCA_013911345.1 Congregibacter sp. | reverse complement strand
GAACGAGCGGGCATCCAGAAGTTCTTCTGTGGCCCCGAGAGTTTTACGCCTGACGTGCGCTATCACCTCGGTGAGGCGCCTGAGCTCAAAAACTGTTTTGTCGCGGCGGGACTTAACTCGATCGGCCTGCAGTCGGCGGGCGGCGTCGGCAAGGTCACCGCCGAGTGGATTCGCGACGGCAGACCGCCGGTCGATCTGTGGGAAGTGGATGTGCGGCGCAACATGCCATTTCAGGGTAACCGGCAGTACCTTCAATCACGGGTCAGCGAGAGCCTCGGTTTGCTCTACGCCACGCATTATCCGTACCGCCAATATGAAACCGGTCGCGGTGTGCGCAAATCAGCCATCCATGACCGACTCGCGGCGATTGGTGCCTGCCATGGTGAGGCCTTTGGCTGGGAGCGACCTAACTGGTATGCCCCCGCAGGCGTTGAGCCCGAATATGAATACAGCTACGGCCGACAAAACTGGTTTGAGCACTCGGCGGCGGAGCATCGCGCCGTGCGCGAGGGCGTTGCGCTGTTCGATCAGTCGTCTTTTGCGAAGTTTCGTCTGGAAGGCCGCGACGCGGTGACGGTATTGAACCGCGTTTGCGCCAATAACGTGGATGTCGCCGCGGGGAGGGTGGTGTACACCCAATGGCTGAACGACCGCGGGGGCATCGAGGCGGATCTCACGGTCACGCGGCTCTCCGAGACAGCCTTCATGATTGTCGGCGGTGCCGAGACCGAGGTGCGCGATTTTTATTGGCTGAAACGACAGATTTCCGATGACGCGCACTGCGTGCTGACCAATATGACGTCGAGTATGGGGGTACTGTCGATCATGGGGCCTCGGGCACGAGACCTGCTGCAATCACTGACACCAGACGATATGAGCCACGCAGGCTTTCCCTTTGCGACGAGTCGCGAGATCGAACTTGGCTTTGCGATGGTGCGGGCATCACGCATTACTTTTGTGGGCGAGTTGGGCTGGGAGCTCTACGTGCCGACCGAGTTTTTGCAGCATGTGTATGACTGCATTGTTGAGGCGGGCGAGGCGGTCGGGCTGGCGCATGCCGGCTACCACGCGCTCAATTCACTGCGGCTGGAAAAAGCCTACCGTCACTGGAGTCATGACATCACCGATGAGGACTCGCCATTGGAAGCGGGGCTCGACTTCGTGATCAAGTTCGACAAGCCGGGCGGCTTTATCGGACGGGATGCGCTGTTGGCGCAGCAGGAGCAGGGTGTCTCGCGGCATTTGTTGCAGCTCAAGCTCAATGATCCCGGGCCGCTGATCTATCACAACGAGCCGATCTGGCGGGGCGATGAGATTGTGGGTCACATCACGTCTGCGGCCTACGGGCACACCCTCGGCGGTGCGGTGGGGCTGGGATACGTGAGTGCTGAGCCCGGCGCGCCGCCTGATTCAGTGCTCGGGGATGACTACGAAGTAGAGGTCGCTTGTGAGCGATTCTCAGCAGACGTCTCACTGCGACCGCTTTACGATCCCGATAACGCAAAGATTCGGTGCTAAGCGCACCTTACAAAGGATTGCGTTGATAGCAGGTCGTCACTAGCAACGCTTTCCTGACGTCAATGCATCGGCGCTGTTTATCGGTGCTGTTTATCGGTGCTTTCGCAAAGTTCGTTAAGCTCGCCGAGTGCGCCAAGTTGGTTCAGGCGCTCTCCACCAGATCTTCCGTCATCAAACGAATCGGGAACTTCGCGCGAATCTCGGCGTCGACCTCGGGCGGGATGTGCGTCGGCACATAGGTCGCCAATATGTGGTCGCGGGTGCGGATCGCGTTGTCGATCGCTAATGGCTTGTCGGAAGCTTCCCACACGTTGGGGCTGAACCGATTTCCCACCTCTGGGTAGAGGTACTCACTCTGCATCACCGCCAGGGTATGGTCTGAACCTAAGTAGTGACCCTTATCGCCGAGACAAACCGCGGCAAGGTCATCAAAGCCCAGCGTTTGCTCGTTGACCTCGATGCCCCGCACCGCCCGCAGTGTTGCGCCCAATACATCGTTATCGAGAATCAGGCTCTCCGGGCAGACTCCCAGCAGACTGGAGTACATGCCTGCAGCTTCGTAGATCAGATTTGAACCTGCCAACGCCGGTGGCATCAGCGTATGGGCCCGCTCTGCGCCTGCCTGAAAATCAGGCATGTTGGCATCGGTCATGCCGCAGGCGGTGCCAAACGGCAAATCAAAATAGAGGCCCAGCTGAGCACAGCCGCTGGAGATGAGTCCTTGCTCTGGCGACCCGCCGCTCATGGCGCCGGTGCGGAGGTCCGAAACGAAGGGCCACGCACCGATGATGGCAGGCGCGCCGGGCTCGATGGCGTTCACATACACCAGTCCGCCAATGCACTCCGCCCAGGCTTGACTGACTGCGCCGGCCAGCGTTGCTGGTGTGGTGGCGCCGGCTTGCCCTGCTGACAGGAGCAGCACGGGCATCCCGCCCTCGACCGCGACGCGCAGGCACTCCAGTGCCTCCTGCGCAAACTTCATGGGCGGCACGACAAAGCAGTTCGATTGACTGACAAACGGTCGGGCTCGCCACGCGGCTTCGCCACCGGCAATGATGTGCAGCATCTCCAGCGCTTTACCCAGATGGTCACAGTTACTCCAACTTGCACCCACGTGCTTGCGTGTGCCGGCTACGCAACAATAGGTGGTGTTGAGATCCATCTCGTAGGTATTGTCCAGGTCGCGCAGCACGCACATGCGTTGGAACATATGAATGTGCTCGCAGTTATCCGCAATACGCGCGAGGTCGTAGAGGTCCCGTGTGGTGGAGTCGCGGTACTCGTTCTTGATCGAGTCGGCGATCATCACCGCGGCGCCCGCCGTAGCAAAGTGCACGCGAGACCCCGAGAGATCCAGATCAAATTCCGGATCTTGTGCATGCAGCGTGAGGTTGCGTTTGGCTTGCTTGAGCGCTGCATCAACCACAGCACGGGGCATGCGTAAGCGGCCGTCGTCACCCATCACTGCGCCGACGGCTTCACAAGTCTCAATGCAGTGTGGTGTGGCGTCTTTGAACCCGACTTCTTCGAGAATACGGTAAATATTCTCGACGATGGCGCCGAGGTCCTGATCACTAAAGGGGTGGTAGCGTCCGCCGCGTTCACCGGGCCGCACAGGCTTCATGGTTTCTTCTAGCGGCGCGCTCCGCTGAGCGTGTCTCGCTTGTCTGCCTCCAGCACGTCTCGCCATCGTCAGGTTCTCCCATAAAGCCGGCCAGCGCTCGCCTGATTCAGTTCTGTCAGGCGCTCGATCAGGCGTAGAGATACCGCAAAAAAGCGGCTCGCGCCAGCAAAAAATTGGGCGCCGAGAGGCGAGCTCCAATGTGGCTTGTCTCGCCGGGAAAATGGATGTGATCCGCGATTTGGTTTGGGCGTAACTATTTGCAGACCAAAAGTCTGTCCAGGCCCCAGACGAGCGCCCCACCGGTGTCTCCAATGGGGCCACTATTCTTCTGAACGTGTTGCGCGTTATCGATCTGACAGCAGCATGGCAGCTGTCAGGAGGTGCTCAGGCACCCGCAGGCGGCGAGGCGTCAGCGGCTAACAACTAGCAGGCAACCGTCAGCAGGCAATCATCAGCAGGCAATCAGGAGTAGCGTGTGACCGAACCCATGGTGTGGCTCTGCCTCGGTGCTCTGATGGTTCAGGGGGCGTTGTTTATGACGAGAGAGCTGCTGCCTATCCATTTCTGGGTGCTTACCGTGTTCAACTGGAGCTGTCTGTTCGCACTACCTTACGCAATCAACGCCTCGCTGCTTTAGTTGCTGGCACCGCGGTTACCCATGACTGTTGTTACCCATGACTGTTGTTACCCATGACTGTTGTTACCCATGACTATAGTGACGCGTATTGGTTGAACAACGTCTGCTGCAAGAGCGTCCAGATATAGTCTCCTAACCTGCTTCTCATCGCCGCTTAGCGACCTGCACCGTTCAAGGAATTGGCAGGGTGCGTCGAGCAGACGGCAGGAGACGCCAACAGCCGAGGGTGTAAGCTACCGCGTGCAGACAGGGGAGGTGGCTTATGGAAGGTTTATCGGTTTTGGGTTTCGTCTTTGGGATGCTGGGCTTGGTGGCCTTTGTCCGTTTGGAGAAGCTCACCAAGGAGTTGAAGGCGAAGGGCGTCCTCGATGAGGACTACAAGGAAGAGTGATGCCCATTGAGCGTCACGGTATTTATTGATTTTATAGTGCTAAAAGAGGTGTTGGCGCGGAATGCAGGAGTCGAACCTGCGACCTTCGGTTTCGTAGACCGACGCTCTATCCAGCTGAGCTAATTCCGCGTAATGCGACCGAGGACTGCCTCGGCAGGGCGCGTAGTATACACACTTGGCAACGACCCGCCAGCGGCGGAGTCATCGCGTCACGGCAGCGGCTTCAAGGGCCGCTCCGTTCAAATAATCGTCGTCAAACGCACTGCTCAGGAGGTCGATAAAGGACAATGCAGATTCTGGTTGATGCCGACGCCTGCCCTGTGGTGATCCGCGATATTCTCTATCGAGCCGCCCAGAAACGCTCCCTGAGATTAACGCTGTTTGCCAATCAGTCGTTTCAGGTGCCCGCGTCACCACTGATCAGCCTGTATCAAGTCGCCCAAGGGCCCGACATGGCAGATCATGAAATTGCCGCGCGGGTGGAGGTGGATGATCTCGTGATCACTGCTGATATCCCGCTAGCGAGTGAGGTGCTCGAAAAAGGCGCTTTGGTGATCACGCCAAGGGGCGAGCGCTACACGCAGAATAATATCCGTCAGCGCTTACAGATGCGTGACTTCATGGAGACCATGCGCGCTTCAGGCGAACATACGGGTGGGCCGCCACCGCTCAATCAGACGGACAGGAAGGCCTTCGCAGATCAATTGGACCGAGTGCTGACCCGCGCGACGAGCGGGCGCTAGTTCGTTATCCGCCACCGCTCCCGCTGTTGACCACCGGTTGCGCTGCGCGGTCACTGCACAAAATCACGAGCAAATTGCTGACCATCGACGCCTTGCTCTGGGCGTCGAGTTCGATGATCTGTCGTTGGGTGAGTTGCTCGAGCGCGGCCTCCACCATACTCACCGCGCCTTCGACGATCTTGCTGCGCGCGGCAACGATGGCCGACGCCTGCTGACGCTGCAGCATGGCGCTGGCGATTTCGGGCGCGTAGGCGAGATGGCTGATGCGGGCTTCTAACACCTCGACGCCGGCTTTGCCGAGACGCTCCTGGACCTCGGCCTTCAGAATATCGCCGATCTCATTGGCGCTGCCACGCAGTGTGATCGATTCACCCTCGTGGTCATCATAGGGATAGCTGGTAGCCATATTGCGGATTGCTGCCTCACTTTGAATGGCAACGTAGTCTTCGTAGTCGTCGACTTCGAAAACGGCCTCTGCGGTGTCGACTACCCGCCACACCACGACGGCGGCAATCTCGATTGGATTCGCAGCCGAGTCATTCACCTTCAGCTGCCCACTCTCGAAATTGCGGATACGCAGCGAGACCCGCTGCTTAGAATAAAAAGGGTTAGCCCATCGCAGCCCGAGTGCGCGGTCGGTGCCCACATACTGCCCGAACAGCTGTAACACTCGGCCCTCGTTGGGCGCCACCATGTAAAAGCCGGCTAGACAAATGGAGGCCAGCACTGCGATCAAAACGGCGAAGATCTTGACTGCAACACCGCTGAGAAGCGCGGCGCCCGCTATGCCTGTGATAATGGTTATGGGGAGCACAGCCAGCATGGGGTAACCCGATGTGGTGCTCGCTCGTTTCTCGTCTTGCATTCTCCCTTCCCCCAGCGTGTCTTTTTGTCACCTTATCACGGGCTCAACTGTCCACCCACTCGATGATGTCGGCTTCCAGATTGTCGAGATCAGCGT
>JACETJ010000093.1 GCA_013911345.1 Congregibacter sp. | reverse complement strand
TTTATGCCCTGATTCATCTCTCGATGGCGCAAGCCACTGTGCTGCAGTATTTGCACCCGGTGTTCACCGCGGTGTTGGCGTTTCTTTTTCTCGCAGAGCGCCCGACTCCCGCAACGCTCGCCTGTATCGCGCTGAGCCTGTTGGGGCTCATGTGCATAGTCTCGCCGTATTGGTCCGCACCCGTTGATGCAGACATCCCCTTTTGGCCTGTTGTGGCAGGACTGGGCGGGGCGCTTGGCAGCGGCATTGCCTATACATTGGTGCGTAAGCTGGTGGCGACTGAGCATCCGTCGGTGATCGTGTTGTACTTTCCGCTGGTTTGCTTGCCGGGAACGCTGCTGTTGGCCGGCGGTGATTTCATTTGGCCGACTGCAGCCGGGTGGTGGGTGTTATTGGGGGTAGGATGCTTCACTCAGTTTGGCCAGTTGGCACTGACCAAAGCCATGCAGCTGGATGCGGCGAGCCGGGTGACCAGTCTCAGCTACGTGCAGATTATCTTTGCGGCCATATTGGGTTGGTTGGCTTTCGGGGAGATTCCAAGCCAGCCAACGCTTTGGGGCGGCGGGCTGATTTTGCTGGGTGCGGTTGTCAGCGCCTGGCTGCAGCCTAGGTCGACTCAACCAATCTAGTGCCCGGCGCGAAAGGCGCCGCAACCGCGGTCTCCATGAAGCGCTCGGGTAGCGAATTGAGTCTTAGGGGGTGTTAGTCGAGAGGGGCTTGCGTCACCGCAGTGGATGCTCGATCAGCAGGGTCGGCACGCCGAGTGTGTGTGACTTAGCGGTGCACACCCGTGTGCCCGGCTTGCGCCCGTCGCGAATATTGGAAATCTCCACGCCCTGCTCGCTAAGCCTTGCATGAGTAGCTTCGATATCGTGTGTCTTGAGCGCCAGCCCCCAGAGCGCATCTTGTTCAGCGGCTTTGTCTGATGCGATGACTTCGATGCTCATTGAGCTCGCGCGAAAAAAGAGCTGGGTGCCGCCCCACTCGGGCACATCCTGTTCGAGCGCGAGACGAATGCCGAGCTGCTCCCCGTAAAACGTCTTGGCGGCTTCGGCGCTACGAGTGTTGACCACCACATGATCTACGCCGGCGATTTCGCCTTGTGCGAGTGGCGTTGCTTCAGGAAGCGCCGATCCTGGTTCGTGCTGGATGCAAAAAGAGAAGATACCTCTGGCTGCCGCCGGATCCCAAAAAATGTTGTGCCAGCGGCGCTCGGCGCCCGTTTGCTCATCTACTCCATGGCCGGGCATGGGATCAGAGGCCTCTAGCCCTTGTGCTCTGGCCTGTGCGATGAAGTTGTTGGCGTCCTCGGTGCCAAAAACCAGGCCGCCAAGGCAGTCTCCTCGTTCATCAAGAATGCCATTTACGATATCAGCCGCCAGCCCTTCACCCTGGGGTGCTAGCAATTCGATATAAGTGTTATCGAGCTTGAATAACGTGTTCGCCGTGCCGTAGTCGGGGTGTGCGCCACGCCAGCTGGGTGATCGACCCAGCAGCTGACTGTAATCGGCAGTCGCTGAGGCAAGATCTTGTACTGTGATGATGAGATGGTCGACGGATGTATTCATGATTACTGTGGTACCCCATTCAAGGGAGCTTAAAAAGGTCTTCTACACAACAGCCCAGGGTGCGTGCAATTTTGAGCGCCAGTACAGTTGAGGGCACGTACACGCCGTTTTCGATGGCGTTAATGCTCTTTCGCGAGACTTCCGCGCGCTCAGAGAGTTGCTGCTGAGTGAGGCCAGCTGATTTACGCGCGGCCTCGAGGTTGTTCAGTAGCTTTTCGTGATGCTTACCCAAGTGATGGGCCTTTATCGCTTCTCAAATTCTTCGACGGCGTCAGTGAGCTCTTCACCGGTGTTGGGGTAGAGGTAGCCCGCGATCATCGTGCCAATACCGATAGCACCTACCAACAAGCCAATTCCCTCAAAAAAATTTCCGAAAGCCGCCGCTCCCAGCAGGTAGATACCCACACCAACAAATAGCGTAATGACACCGCCGCGTCGGTAATCGATCGGCGCCTTCTTTCGTTCGTCGAAGAGGCCGAGTAGCTGTTCCACTTTGGTCGGGTCATCAAGATGCTTGGCAATTTCGATCACTGCCTCGCGCTTGCCCTTTTCCTCGTGATACAGCCAAACAAAAACGGCGACTGGCACAATGATGCCGGTCAGAATGCCGAGTACTGGGACAATTTCGCCAATCATGGGAAGTGACCTGTTCGTATCAAATGTAACGTAAACGTATCACCATCATAGAGAGAAGTAAAGGTTACAAAAGGGTCGTCAATGTGAAGCTATGGATCGGCATCGGTTGAGTTGCGAGAACACCATGAAAGAATGGCACTGACGGCGCTACACTGGATGGGTAGGCTGGGCCCGTGCATAACAGCAGGTCTTAATTGGCCTTAAATAGTTTATCGATAGGTCATATATCAGCGAGAGTGATGTCCATGTTAAAAAGAAAAGTCTTTATGCCCTTGTACCTAGCGCTCGCGCTGAGCGTTCACGGAGTAGGATCCGCTCAAGGGCAGGCGCTTGATGCTGCCGCGTCTGATCCCAATACGATGGGTTGGATGCAAGGCTTTCCGCCCCCTCAAGACCGCATCATCGGCCACCCCTCCAGCGACTACTTCAGCTTTCCCAAGCTTCGCTGGACCTTTTGTCACTTCAGAGAGCTTCAGGCGACCCAGCGCGTTGGCCGCGGAGTGGGGCCTATCTCCCCGTTCTCTGAAGTGCTTGATCCCGTGATCGATACTCTGACCTTTACGCCCATTGGCGGCGATGAAGAAATGACCTGGAAAGCATCCCTCGATGCGAACTACACCGATGGCATGCTCATTCTCCATCGCGGTCAGGTCGTTTATGAGTATTACTCTGGGTGCCTGGACCGCGAGGGTCGCCACGGTGCCATGTCGGTGACCAAGTCATTTGTCGGGACCGTTGCAGAGATGCTGATTGCTGAGGGCGCGCTCGACGACACCAAACTAGTCAGCGATTACGTGCCGGAGTTGAAGCCCTCGGCGTTCGGTAATGCGACGGTTCGCGAAGTGATGGATATGACCACGGGCCTCGACTACAACGAGAACTACGCTGACCCCGAGTCCGATATTTGGCAGTACGCGGCAGCCGGTGACCCCACGCCCAAGCCTGAGTCCTACACGGGTCCAAGGAGTCTCTACGAGTTCTTGCAAGGTGTTGAGCCTGAGGGCACCCACGGAGAAGCGTTTATTTACAAATCCATCAATACCGATGTGCTCGCCTGGGTGATAGCCCGCGCCACGGGAAAGGATTTTATCGATCATTTGACTGATCGCATCTGGAAGCCGCTGGGTATGGAGCAGGAAGCCGACATGATGATCGACAGCCTGGGAACACCCTTCTCAGCGGGCGGGCTGAATCTATCCCTGCGTGATGCAGCCCGTTTCGGGCAAACACTATTGCAGCAGGGTGTCTGGCAGGGCGAGCAGGTGATCCCTGTAGCGGCGGTCCAGTCGATCAGCGGGGGCGGTGATCCGGCCAAATTTGCCGGTGCGGGTTACAAGACCTTGCCGGGTGGTAGCTACCGCAGTCAGTGGTGGGCACTGCACAATAAAAATGGGGCATACAGCGCGCGGGGCATTCATGGGCAAGCGATTTATATCGATCCTGCAGCTGGGATGGTGATTGCTCGTTTTGCAACCTTCCCTATTTCGTTTAACGCGGCAATTGATCCCACATCACTGCCTGCCTATCAGGCGGTGGCGGATTATTTGATCAAGAAGTCGAAATAGGTCTTCGTGGGTCTTGGTATCGCCGGCTGGTCATGGAGGGCTTCCGTACACGCCTTCGTGACACTTGGTTAGTGTATGGATTGGTATCCGAGAGCTGTGCTGCTCAATTAGGAGCAGCGCACATCAGGAGCCGTTGGTAGGTGCCTTGGTCAATATCAGCCAAAGCTGACCAATAATGATGAATAGTGACCCCGCCGAGAGAAGAAATGGGTCGATATAGAGCTGCTCGTTAAACACGAATTCGCCCTTCGAAATCTTCACCCAGCCCATGAAGTTCTGGTTGACCGCCACCACGGCGCCCATGAAGCCCATAACTGACGAGAGATATCGCGTTATCCAGTGCTTGGAGAAAGGCAAAACCATGATCACGCCGAGTAGCAAGATCACAGTTCTTTGCACGCGGCAGTAGGGGCAGATATACACGGTACCCGCAAATTCCATACCCCACGCACCGGCGCCGATGATGATGGCGATGATGCCGAGCATGCGTTGATGGCGCTGCCAGAATGCGAGTTCTAGGAATCCCATTTGCTTATCCTTTTATCGAACCACCGCGTGACAGCGCCCGGTGGCGGGCAGCTTCTTCCATTTCCTTTGCAGCTGCCCTCTCAGCTGATGAGGGGCTTATGCCGCCTCTTGCCCTTCTTCTACAGAATCGGTCTTGTCGTCCTGCCCCTTTTCCAACTGAGATTCTAGCTCTTTGATCTTTAATTCAAGCTGGCTGTTCTCAGAGCGGACTTGGCTCAGCGACTTTTGCAGTTTGTCTGCGGCCGTCGTTTTCTCAGCCAGTTTCTTCTTCGAGGCGTCCAGGTTTTTGCGCAGTCGCTGAGGATCATATTTCTTGAGTTCGGCCAGTTCGGCGCGCTCTGCGGTAAGGTCCTTCTGCAGCGCCTTGAGGCGGCTTTTGGCTGCCGTGACATCTTCTTTCATGTTCTCTGACCGGTTATGGAGCTCCCGATTACGCTGCTCGAGCGCTTGTGTGTCGCTAGATTTACCCGACATGTCCTTAATAGTCGCCAGCTGGGTAGAGATGGTTTTTTCCAACTCAGCGACCTTCGCTTCTATTGCGGTCTTGTCCTGCTGCAACTCGGCAATAGCTGTGTCTTTTGCGTCGAGTTTTTGTTGATATTCCTCACGGAGTTGAGTTTCCAATTCTATGAGTTTTTCCAGTTTGTTAAGTGAAAGTGTATCGCTCATTAACCTGCCTAATTCCTTTTGTTTAAATTCAAGTAAGTGTCTCTTGAGCCCGAAAATGCGGGCCAAGATGCCTGTTTTGTTCTGTACTCACGCGGGCTGCTCAAGGCCCCACGGCAGAAATGCCGCTGCCACTTTCTCACGCATGCCTGCTTCGCAGAGCATCGGCAAGAGTGTGCATAAGTGGTGGGCCCAGTAGGACTTGAACCTACGACCAATCGATTATGAGGATCCTGCAGAGCCTAGTTAGTCTCCCGCAAATGGAAGATTTGTATTAACTTTTAAGGATGCTGATTTTCGATTTGAACCAGTCCGAAACTATCCCGAACCTTGCCGCCCTATGAGAACACTCGGGGCGGCGTAACTTTAAGAGTTATCGGTAATTTTCTCAACTGCAAACCAACCTCGCGCCGAGCATGGGTTACCTTAATTTAGGGGTTTCGCTGGCATCAGAGGCTGTTTATTGAGTCGCCTCATAAAGAAGCCAGATCGGCAACCCACTATTTAAGGTAGACATGTCCTCATACGTGAGATTCAGATCCATTCTCGGCGCGCTGTTACTGTAAGCATCAACGACGATCGGCGATGTCGCAGCAATGCTCTCAGCAATCTCCTGGGCAGTTGCCTCGTCCGACAGAGCCTGTCTCACAAGCGCGATACCCCCAGCCATGTGGGGGGTTGCCATTGACGTCCCAGATAGGGCCACAGAACCGCCGCCTAGCGAGGAAGAGACAATGCCAACGCCCGGCGCATAAAAATCCACATTGGGGCTGGAGTTACTAAAACTTGCGGCGACATCACTATCGTTAGTTGCGCCGATCGTTTGTGTATTCGATAAACAAGCTGGAACTGGCAGCTCATCAACCTTCGAGTCATTCATCGCGGCAACAATAACCTCTGTTCCCTGTGACCTCAGATTTTCCACTGCTTGAAAGGCAGCGAGCATCCAGGACGCCGACTGGTCGCAGTCGCCGACATACGA
>JACETJ010000092.1 GCA_013911345.1 Congregibacter sp. | reverse complement strand
CGACCAGATTGGGCGCTTCCCTGACAGTGGATACCGCAGACGCCGACTGCTGCGGCGCCTCGGTCGTAGTCACAAACGCCTGATTGGTCAGGGTGTCGCCCACCTGCACACCGGCGGTGTTCACCGTGAGGGTAATCGTATTGGACTTGCCCGGATCGAGATCGGGCAGCTGCCAGACAAGCGTCGCGCCACTATTAGCGGTCGACGTGGGGCTGGGATTAGCGGCCCCAAGGGTCGTGTTATCGGGCAAGCTGTCGGTGACCGTGATACCGGTCAGCGGTACCTTGCCGGCGTTTTCATAGGTGATCTCGTAGCGAAGCACCTCGCCCACCACAATCTGCGCCTGCGCGTCGGGGCGGGTCTTGGCCAGGCTGACCGCCGCCTCCGTGGTGTGGTGCGTTATGGTGCTCACCGCCAACTCGTTGTTGTAAGCGGCGAGACCATTGTTTTCCAGCGCCGTGCCCAATGCCAGGCCCGTGTCTACACGGGCCCGCAGATGGTACTGGCGCTGACCCGCTTGCAGGCTCGTTACCGGCCAGGTAATCAACTGACGGCCATCGTCGAGGGTTTCAACGGTGTAGCCCGCATTGACGCTGCCCTCAAACGTGAGGCCCAGCGGCAACACGTCGCCCATTTGAAAATCATCAACGCCCACCAGCGTGTCGAGGTGCGCTGTAAGGGTGTAATCGATGACGTCACCGGGTAGCACCGGTGCAGAGACGTCAGGCGTGGCGGCCTTGGTCAGGGTGATCTTGGGTGGCAGGTTGTAATAAACCCGAGCGGGCGCGCTGACGTGGTTGAAGTCGATGCTATCTGTGGTGTTGGTGGACTCAACCTGATTGTCGATCACCGCACCATCGGGGGCGCCGGTGCCATCCACTTTGAGGGTCAGCAAATAGGTGCCTGAGCGTCCGCCAGCAGGAATATCTGCAATGGTGCGCGACAGCGTGGTCTGGTCCCCACTCAGCGCCCATGACTGGCTGGTATTGGCATAGGTGAGGTAAGTCGGAATGACATCCGAAAGCTTTACCCCTCCCGATGTATCGAGGTTGCCGCGGTTTTCGACCCAGATCTGATAGCTGACGTCATCACCGTTACCCACATGATCCTTGTCTGGATACTGCAGCACTTTGTGCGCAACAAGATCCACGACGCCGTTCACGTTAATCACAGTTTGGGCTACCGCCTGAGAAGGCGACGGCACATTGGTGGCCGTGAGGGTCGCAATATTGTTTGCGGGGCCGGGGGCGGCGTCGTTATTCACGTCGACCGCGTAGGACAGGCTGCCCTGCTCTCCGACCTCGATGCGCCCGAGCGACCAGGTCAGGGTGTGGTCAACGCTGTTATAGGCCGCACTGCCATAACTACCCGCCACTGGCGTGACCGCATCAGGGAGGTAATCGATCACCTCGGCGGCGGTCGCTGCTGCACCACCGGTATTCTCGTATGTCAGGCTGGTATGTACGCGGTCACCCGGGCTCGCATTATCCTGATCGCCCTTTTTGATCAGATCGAGATTCGGCTCGGGTGTGACCGCAATATTGGCGACGTTGCTGTCGGTCGAACCCCCGGTCCAGATGACGGCGGCCTGATTATCAAAATCAACGTCCCCCAATGACGGATCGATCTCACCGCTTACCGTCACCACTGATCCCGCGCCGGCGGCCAGCGTGTCGATATTCCAAGTGGCGGTGCGAGTGCTGGGGTCCCACGTATGACTGTTGCCGCCCTGAAGGGACGGCGTACCAATGATTTCCGTGGGGATGACATCGGTAATCACAACACTACTCGCGTCACCGAAGCCCACATTCTCGTAATGTATCTGGTAGGTCGCGATCGACCCCGCCTTCAGCCTGACGCCAGTGTCCGAGGGCCCGTTGATCGTTTTACGCAACGTGAGATTGGGGTCGCGATGCACCGTGATATTGATCGTATTACTGTCTTTTTCCTGCGAACCTGCGATGACATTTGCTTGATTACTCAGTACCCCCGCGGGCGCATCGTCCGCCACCTTCACAGACAGGCTGTATTCCTGAGAGTCATTGGAAGGCAGGGAGGCCAGCGTCCAACTCACCGTCCTTGAAGCCGACGTGTAGGAAACGTTTGGATCGGATGAGGCAACAAAGACGAGGTGTGGATTGAGCTGGTCAGAAATCGTGAGGTTACTGGCGTCACCCTCGCCCGCATTGCGGACGACGATCTTGTAATTGACTACCTCGCCGGGCACAAAATCAGCGGTATCACCGCTCAGTGCTTTGGTGATACCCAGTGCCGGCTCTGGATTCGGCTTGACCTCCGGTGGGTCGGTGTTGCCATCAGGGTCGATCGGCGCAGTGGAACCACCGTTACAGGCTTGCTGCTTATTGCGTTGCTTGGTGTCGTAAGCAATCGTGGGTGCGAGGCTGCCCGACGCAAAACCATTGGCAAAGTAAAAAGTGGACGTCAGGCTGGGATGGCTTGGTGGATGCGTATAGCCAGATCTGGGGCGGCCGTTAATAGTGACGCCTTGAATGGTGGCTTGAATATTACTGATGTCACAGGGCTGCCCATTGCCCGCACCATGGAAAGTGGCCGTCAGGGTAAAAGGCGCATTGGGCGCAGGTTGCAGGGGGGTTACAGAGTAGGTAACGCTGCCAACGTAGGTCGCGGAAGCTGAAGCCCAACCGCTCAGGCTGAGCAGCCATACAAATGCAGCCAGTGGCCGTGAAAGTCGCCCCAGCACACGCATAAATCTCTGCCACTTTGTTGTCACGTCCATACCTAAACCCTTCAAAATAATGGGCGGCCTAAAGTAAGAAGCATCAGGATCGACCCTACTACCAGCCCTCGCGCGACTTACATAGGCATCCCAGCCTGCTTGCCACGCTTAAAGAATCAGCACTAATTGCCCAAGATATTAACCCGCTGAATGGCGATTGCATTGTGCAGAAGATGACAAGCTAGTGGCCGAGTCCGCCAAGCACACTATGCGTATCGGGCTGCTCGGGAGAGCTCTAAAAGGCCGATTCGGCCCGCATGACTTTACAAAGTGAAGCCGGAATCGAGAGTGACTAATTGGCCGGTCACGTAGTCGGAACCCGTGATCAGCGACAAAATAGTGTCCGCCACATCCTCGGGCGTGGTCACATGCCCCAGCGGGGTCTGGTCCGCGAACATCTTTTTCAGGCCCTCGTACTGCTCAGCGTCACCGCCGCCCCAGGTATTGAAAGCCCAGTCGCCATCAATCAGGCCGGGCAATACTGCATTCACGCGGATCTTTTTCTTGCCCAAGGTTTTGGCCAGCGTGCGGGTCAGGCTGTTCATGCCCGCCTTGGAGGCGCAGTAGGCGATCGAGCTACCGTTGGCAGTTGTGCTCGCAATACTTGAAGTCATGACAATCTCGCCACCCCCAGCGGCTTCGATGTGGGGCGCCACTTCACGCGACATCATGAAGGCGCCGACCAGATTAACCCGCAGTGTGCGGAGCCAAATATCTTCGGTGAGCGCATCGAGTTGGTCGTGGGGGACAAAGGTGGTGGTGCCCGCATTATTCACCAGCACATCGAGCTGCCCAAAATGCTCCACAGTGGTCTCGACGAGTCGTTTGCAGTCGGCTTCCTCCGAGACGTCTGCTTGGAGTGCCAGTGCGCGACCACCCGCCTCTACCACCTTAGCCACGACGGCTTCGGCCGCCTCTGCTGAGCGGCTGTAATTCACCACTACACGGGCGCCCATCTCGCCAAGTTGGGTCGCCAATGCCGCGCCCACGCCTGAGCTGGCACCGGTAATCAACACCACTCGATCTGCTACATCCATTATCAATTCGCTCCACTAACGCTGCTGAATGCTGGGGAGTGTATCGGCTGACCACCGTTTCGCCACCTTTTCGAGGCTGCGTGCGAGTTGAGAGTGATGTAAGTCATGCAAACACCGCAATGGTGAGGAGGAGCCGTGAGGTGGCCCCTGCCACCTCACGCTGTGTTTGCGGCGCCTTAGGCCAACTGCAATGGCAGTGAGCGCAGGCGCTGACCCGTAGCTTTGTAGACGGCATTGGCCACCGCAGGGGCAATGGGTGGGAGCCCTGGCTCGCCCACACCGGTGGGCTTGGTGCCGCTGTCGATGATCACGACCTCGATCTCAGGCGACTCACTCATGCGCAGCATGGGGTAATCGTGGAAGTTGCTTTCCTTGATCGCACCGCGTTCGAGATTGAGCCCGCCATAGAGCGCGGCGGTGAGACCATAGATGACGCCGCCCTCGATCTGTGAGCGCACGATGTCGGGGTTCACCGCCTGACCGCAATCAAGCACGCAGGTCACCTTGTGCACGCGGATCTTGCCGTTTTCCACCGACACCTCGGCGATCTCGGCCACGTCGGTGTGAAAAGAATGATGCGCCGCAAAGCCCAGATGATGACCCGCGGGCGGGTTCATTTTGGCCATGTGCTCACCCGCAACCCGAATCACGTTATTGAGGCGCGGTGCGTTCTGGGTGTTCTGTACACGGAACGCCACCTCATCTAAACCCGCCGCTTCGGCCAGTTCGTCGATCATCGATTCTTTGGCAAACGCGGTGTACGAGTGGCCCACGGAGCGCCAGAAGGTCATCGGTAGTTCGTGATCGACCGTCATGTGGTTCACGCGGGTATTGGGGTGATCGTAGTCCTCGAATAACCCCTCGGTGCTCGACTCATCAGTTGCGAATTTCTCGAAGTACCACTCACTCAAATTAGCGACGCCTTCGATCATCCCATCGCCCATCCAGGAGTAGAGAGCCGGCAACAGCGAACGAAAAGTATCGGGGGAAATATCCGCCCCTGCCCGCGCGGCATCCCACGCGATCAGGTTGCCGTCATTATCGACACCCGCTTTGATGCGCATCAGTGATGCGGGGCGGAAAGGCCCCTGCTGGATATCGTCCTCGCGAGTCCACACGAGCTGAATCGGCTTACCCGTCGCCTTGGCAATCTCGGTCGCCTCCACCACATATGAGGGAGAGCCACGCCGGCCAAAACCGCCACCAAGATAAGTCTGATGAAAGCGCACGTTCTCAGCGGGAATGTCTGCCACACGTGACACCAACCCCGGCACCGCTGAGGGGAACTGAATGCCCGTCCACACGTCCGCTTCGTCGCCCTCGATTCGCACTACGGCATTCATCGGTTCCATGGGCGAGTGAGACAGTAACGGCGCCCAGTACTCGGCTTCGTGGGTCACGTCGGCCGCATCCATCGCCGCCTCAATGTCACCCTCGTTCGGGCCTTCCACGCCGTCACCGCCATCTAGCGCCGCAGCGTAATCCCGTCGCAGTGTGTCGGTGTCGACCGCCTCAAGAGGCATGGACTCCCACTGCACCTCGACTTTAGCTGCGGCTTGCTTGGCCTGCCAAAAAGTCTCGGCCACCACCGCCACGCCAGTGTGAACCTCCAAAACATCGACGACGCCGGGCATATCTTTGGCGCTCGCCGCGTTCACCGACAGCGCCTTGGCTCGCGCAACCGGGGGGCGCACTACGACCGCGTAATGCATGCCAGGCACATCCACATCGATACCGAATTGTGCGGTACCGGTTGCCTTCGCAATCGCATCGACCCGGCGTGTTTCCTGACCGATGTATTGAAATTGCGAGGTCGGTTTCAACGGTGCATCTGCGTCAATCGTGAGCGCTTGAGCCGTATTGATAAAGTCGGCATAGGGGTGGCGCGTTTCGCCGGCCACTACATAACCGTTATCAGTAGTAAGTGAGGAGGCGGCCACGCCGAGATCTTTGGCTGCAGCCTCGAGGATCAGCGCGCGAGTGTTGGCACCCACTTGGCGTAACTGGGTGTAGTGCGCGCGGATCGAAGTACTGCCGCCAGTGCCCTGCATCCCAAACAGCGGGTTCACGTAGTCTTCGTGAGCGCCGGCAAGCCTGACATCCATATCGAGCGGATTCACATCGAGCTCTTCACCGACCAAAGTTGCCAGGCCGGTTG
>JACETJ010000091.1 GCA_013911345.1 Congregibacter sp. | reverse complement strand
GGGATTGGAGTTGGGCCGCAGTTTTGTCCAGCCGAAGTACCAAAACAAGCACGCACTGGACTACCTATGGTGTGGATTAGGCGCTTACGTCCGAAAGCACCCCGAAATTAGATACCTCTTCGGACCCGCATCAATAAGCCGTCTGTATGGCACCGAAGGCATTTCGAGGCTGATGTATTTTTATATAAATTACTTCAGCGACCTCAAGGTTGATGTTGCGGCACGCAACCCATTCACCATCCCTGGTGATCTGTTGGAGCGCTTGCAGCAGGAGTTCGGCGGTATCGACTATGAGCAAGACTCCCGTGCATTAAAAGAAGCGCTCGCCGAACAAGGCTTGTCGGTTCCGATTCTATTCAAGCACTACGCTCACACTACTGAGAGTGACGGCGTGGCATTCACGGCGTTCAACATAGATCCGGATTTTGCCGACTGTGTGGATGCGTTTGTCCTCGTTGACTTACACAAACTCACATCGCGCAAACGCAAACGTTACTTAGATAGGGAGACGCTTGATGGAGGCGATTCGGCCCAACGATAAGCTGCAATGTCGATCAATCTGGATCTCTGACGTTCACTTAGGGAGCCGCCACAGCAAAGCGAATGAGCTCCTGCAACTTTTCGAGCGAATTGAATTCGAAACCCTTTATCTAGTGGGCGATATCGTCGATCTGCTCGCCATGAAACGCCGGGTTCACTGGCCAAATACGCATAATAAAGTGTTGCGTGAAATCATGAAGCTCTCTCGACGGGAGGGAAGCCGCGTCGTCTACGTACCGGGTAACCATGACTACGCGTTTAGGACCCTGGTGGGTGGTGCGCTGGGTGACATGGATATCAGGCGATCGGCGGAACATTTCACGGCGACCGGCCGCCGCTTTTTAGTCCTCCACGGCGATGAGCTCGACTACGCTGTGCGCTACAGCAAGCTTAACCGCGTCGTGGGGGATTTTGCCTACGGCCTGTTGATGGGTATCAACCACTGGGTCGTCAAAATAAGGCGCTTACTGGGCCTTCGTTATTGGTCATTGGCCGGATGGGTAAAAAATAATGTCTCGCAGGCAGGCGCAGCCATCGAGGCTTATCAGGATGCTGCCATTCGCATGGCCAGCGAGCGAGGCTACGATGGAATCATTTGTGGCCATCTCCATTATCCTGACCTTTATGAGCGCGACGGAATCGTCTATGCCAACGACGGGGACTGGGTGGAAAACTGCTCCGCGCTGATCGAGGACGCGACAGGAGAGTTGCGATTACTCAAAGGGATCTCTCATCCGGATATGGCTGAGAAAATGATCTTTGTCGATGTGAGCAGCTCTATCTCAGGCGCTATAGCGCAGTAATAAAATCGAGACCCGACAGGATCAAAATCAGTTTCAGAATGAGGCGCGACCGATCGTCGAGCTCCTGATACGCCTTTTTGAGCCGCGCGATTTCTTCCTGAGCGCGCTCACCCCCCGCCTCGATTTTCTCCTTGCTGGTATCGATGGTATTGGCCAGCGCGACCCCCGAGGCCGAGACACCAAACCAGCGCAGGAAGCGGCGTCGCCCCGCGACAGTTTTGGCCTCGTCGATATCAACCGGACTAACCTCTTTGGCGTCCGCCGCATCAGTTCGTCGCGCGTTGAGCTCGGTCGGTTCAGTGCTCATTGCCAGATGGTCCTCTGAGAACCCAGAAAGCTCTTTATTGCCTGCCAAGGGCGCTTGCCCGGCGGTCTTAGATGCATCCATGCGTCTGTCCTGTTGTTCATAAAATCCGTTTCATTCATGGTACCGGAGGAAGGCGAAATAAACAGTCTCAACCACGGTGAAAACTGCGGGCTCCTGACCAAAGCCGCAACTTGACCTACTGTGGGTCAGGTATTGGCCGGGCGTAGAGCGTCTCAGAAATCGATGACAGTTTTTTGACCAAATGGTGGTCATCCCCCAACGCCCGAGCGGCACGCCCTAATAAACAGGGTGCCGATTCTCCGAAATGTCGCGCCACGCCAAGCTTCGCAAGTTTTCTGCTGAGTCGCAGGTAAGCCTTTTCCGCGGCGCGTGCGGGTGACCTCGCGGGCCGCGGATTACCGATGAAAAATAACGCACCCAAGATCGCGCACCACACCATCCCGAGTACCCCGCTCAGGTTGAGGCCGGGGAGCCGCTCCAGCCAGTTGCCCAGCGTGGCGATCTGCTGCTGGTCGTAACCCACCACCGTGCGCTGCCACCGCCAAGCGAGGTCGTCATACTGCCAGCGCAACCAGTCCACCAGGGCGATGTGCCGAAAGCGGTAGGCCGATAAACCGGTTGCCGCCAGCCACAGCGGCTCATTGGCCAGCGCGTCTTGTACGCCGTAATCGATACGTTCTGGTGCCACGGCAGCGGTGGGATCCACCCTGACCCAGCCCTGGCCTGCCAACCACACCTCTGCCCAGGCATGCGCATCGAGCTGCCTGACCACCACCGTGCCGGTCTCTGGATTGAGTTCACCGCCCTGGTAACCCCCAACGATGCGGGCGGGAATTCCCGCCTGGCGCATCAGCACAACAAACGCATAGGCATAGTGCTCGCAAAAGCCCCGCCTTTGCTCAAACAAAAACTGATCGACAAAGTCTGCGCCCTGAATCGGGGTGGGCGACAGGGTGTAGTAGAAGGGCTCGTTGCGGAACCATCCGAGCACCGCATTGATCAATGGGGCATCGTCGGCGTAGTTCTGCCGCAAAGCACTCACGCGGGCGCGGCTGCGGGGGTTGGCATCTGTCGGCAACGCGAGTTCATGCGCACGCCACCAGGGTGACAGCGCCGGCTGCCGGATAGCGCTGGGGTCGGTCATGATCTCAAACCGGCTGGTGGCATCAACAGGCCGACGTGACATCAAATATTGGCTGGCGGTCTCGATCAGCCGGGCATCTGCACTCTGGGCATGGGACAAAGTGAACAGCCAGCGCTGGTGCGTGGCGGGATGCAACACCTCGTAATAAAGCGACGGCGAGCCGCTTGATATTGACTCTACGCGTCGCTCGGCAGGCGGGATGTCTCGCCACTCGGTGCGGGTCCATGCACCCTGATCAAATTCATTCAACACCATGCCGCGCCAATACCACTCCTGCCGGGGTGGGGGCTCGCCATCAAATCGCACCCTGAAAGCCACCTCATCAGAGCGCGCCAACTGCGAGACCGAACCTGGCGACAGGCGATCATCCATACCGGTGACGGCGCCACCGCCCACGACGGGCACGGCCCACAGCGGATCGATACGGGGAAACACGACAAACAGCGTGGCCATCAGCGGCGCTGACCAGAGCATCATTCTTGTCACGAGGGCCACATGGCGACGGGAGATCGCCCCTGCTGCGGTCATGTTGAGCCTGACCAGGGTGAGCAGTAACACCATCAACATTGTCAGCACATAGAGGGTCATGGGGAGTGACTGGTGGTATATCAGATGCGTCGCCACGATGAAAAATCCGAGGCAGACCAATACCTGCCCGTCGCGCTGCTGCCGACACTCCAGCACTTTCATCGCCGCCGCCACCAGCAAAAGGCCGACCATGGGCTCCAAGCCAATGAGCGTGCCAAATGTCACGACCACCCCCGCGACCGCGCCCATTGCGATGAGCAGCCTCAATGGCCAGGCAGGCACCCGCGCATAACGCAGATCCGCGGCGAGGCGCCAGCAGCCGGTCAACGCAGAGAGCAAAATGATCCACAGCGGCACTTGCTGGAGATGCGGTAGCACGAGCAACCAGTGCCCAAAAATGAGCCATCTGAGCTGTCCAGTGTTGAGCGGTGCGGCCGTCATGCGGGGACTGCCCCCGAGCCTACCGCGCACAGGGCCAGGGCATTCAGCACCGCCTCAAGATGTGCCTGCCCCGACGCGACCGGTATGACCTGATCAGGCAAACGCACCCCAAATGCTCGGCGCTGCTCGTGAGCCGACAAGGCCAACGTGCACAGCTGGGATAAGCGGTGTTCGGGGTCAGGTGAGGAGAGCGCCTGCCAGTCCAGCCATAGCGGCTCGGCACTGTCGTTTTGGTATACGGCCACTTGTAGCGGTTGCTCTCGCGCAACCGAGCGCCAATCAATCTGACTGGTACGGTCACCCGGCCTGTAGTCGCGGTGACCGACCAGATCAAGCTCCTCAGGCTGTGGTACTGCGGTCACGGCACCATCGCTGTCCGCATCGGCACTGGCGTGCGGCTGCTCACAGGGAACGGGACGAGGCCAAACCATGACGCGTTGATCCAACGACAAGTAACTCCAGCAGCGGAGTAAACCAAACGGGTATTCAGATTCGATACGCAGCCTCTCAGGAACGCACCAACCGCGCTCCCCTACCGGATAAGCCAGAGACCGCTCGGTCTGCCCTCCCGATTCCACATCAATCCCGTCGTATTTAAATGCCGGGGCTGGGGCCTCCGACATCTCCCGCGAGTCACCCTGCCATCCCAGCCTGAGGGAGTGACGCGCTCTTGTGCCGCCAGCCAACCGCACACCGAAGCTCGCCTGCTTGCCCGCAAAGCAGGGCTTGGCGCCCATGGCAGTCACCTGCAAACCTGACAAATTGGCGTGGGTGAAATGAATCGTCACCACGAACAGTGTCCCCAGCCAGAACGTGAGGCCATAAATGAGGTTGCTCTGGTAGTTGATGGCCATCAGTAGCATCAACATCAGACTCAGCAAAAACAAAAAGCCCGAACGGGTTGGGAAAATAAAAAGACGACGTTGGTTAAGGGCAATCGACCTCGCCGGCGGCAAGCGCCGGCTCAGCCACTGGGTCTGCCACTGTCTGAGGGTGGCTAACATATCGGGTCAGGCAGTATGGCTAACGCTGTCGATGTGGGTCGCGATCGCGGCCACTAGGGTTCGGGTATCGGCGACCCCGCCTGTTGCCGCCTGCACGCGATGCCCTGCAACCGGCTCCAATACCCGCTGGATATCCTCAGGAATCACATGATCACGCCCCGCCATCACTGCGACTGCCCGGGCAGCCTGCGCGAGTGCCATGCCACCGCGGGGTGAGAGACCCACGCGAAAATCGGCAGACTCACGCGTGTAAGCAATCAGGCGCTGCAAATAATCGAGCACGCTATCGCTCATGTAGCACGCCTGTACCGCATCTTGAGCCTCTGTCAGCCAGCCTTCGGGGGCAACTACCTCGGGCTGCGTCTCTACGCCACGCTGTAGCAAGGCCCGCTCCGCCTCGGGATCCGGGTATCCCAACGACAATTTCATCAAGAATCGATCCAACTGGGATTCGGGCAAAGGATAAGTGCCCGACTGGTTGCCGGGATTTTGCGTCGCAATGACGAAGAAAGGCGTCGGTAGCGGGCGTGTCACGCCATCGAGGGTGACCTGAGACTCAGACATGGCCTCGAGCAACGCGCTTTGCGTGCGGGGGGTCGCGCGATTCACCTCGTCTGCCAACAGGACCTGAGTAAAGACAGGCCCCGGATGGAAAACGAACGCCTCCTGCTGCCGGTTAAAGATCGACATGCCCAGAATGTCGCCTGGCAACAGATCCGCGGTGAATTGCACCCGGTCATGGTCAAGCCTGATTACCTTGGCAAGGGTTCTCGCCAGCGTGGTCTTGCCCAGTCCGGGCAAGTCTTCCAGCAGCAGATGACCTTCCGCCAACAAACACGCCACCGCCAGCTCCACCTGCTGGCGGTTACCCACAAATACCTTACCGATTTCGTCGACGACGCGTGCGAACACATCCTTCATGGCTGATGACTCCCTGTCAAAACCGCACTGCAGATAGTGTGCCCTGTGTCAGCTGACGAGGTCCAGCGACAAACCAGCGACATATTTGGAACAGTCATCGGGTTTTGACGGCTGTAAACATTCAGAGAGCAGTGCCAACAATAACTATCCCCCGCCGCGAATCAGTTCTGCTGTCACCGGCGACGCGAGAACACCACGGCCAGACCGCCCAAGCCACCTGCTACCGCCTGCCCCAACAAGCCGGGTAACGTCCTAGCC
>JACETJ010000090.1 GCA_013911345.1 Congregibacter sp. | reverse complement strand
CAGCTAACTTCAGTTTCTGCCGTTCATTGGTGTTGTGAACGGCGGGCAAGATTTGAGTGTGGGTGCCGTTTTGATTAGCAAGGTAGTTCAGCGCCAGCACATCCTTGGGGAAGCAGGAGCCGCCATAACCGGCCCCGGGGTAGATGAATTGGTAGCCAATTCTGGGGTCGGAGCCCATACCTTTGCGCACCAGCTCAACATCCGCGCCCACAGCCTCAGCAATATTGGCGATTTCATTGATGAAGCTGATTTTGGTGGCCAACATAGCGTTGGCGGCGTACTTGGTGAGCTCGGCACTGCGAGGGTCCATGAACATCATTTTTTCGTGGTTGCGGTTGAACGATTCATACATGCGTCGGAACTCGGCCACGGTGGTCTCTGAGCGGACACCAATGATAATCCGGTCGGGCCTCAGCGCGTCGGCGACTGCAGAGCCTTCTTTGAGGAACTCCGGATTGGAGCAGACCTCGAAAGGAATATCCGCCTGACGGGAAGCCAATCCGGACGCAATACGCTCAGCCACTTTGTCCGCCGTGCCCACGGGGACGGTAGACTTGTTTACGATGACCTTACGCGTGCTCATGTGCGTTGCGATGCCCGCTGCAACGGACATCACGTACTGTATATCGGCGCTGCCGTCGGCGGCCGATGGCGTGCCAACGCAAATGAACAGATAATCGCTGGCCTCAACTGCCACAGCAGTGTCTTGGGTAAAACGAAGGGTGCCTTGCGCGATACCCGCCTGAACGAGCTCACTCAGGCCCGGCTCGTAAAAGGGCAGGTCTCCACTCTGAATCCGTTCGATTCGGGCGGAGTCGATATCCATGCAGGTGACCTGGTGCCCAACCTGAGAGAACACTGCCGCCTGCACCAGCCCTACGTAGCCGCTGCCGAAGATACTGATTCGCAATGTCTTTCCCCCTAATCCAATCGGAATATCGTAAACGTAAAGTCATGACCGTTTGTAGTGTCACAATGACAAAACCCTGACGCCGGGGCCGTGTTCCGCTAACATTCGTCCCCTCACTGAAAATCACGGATCTGGTTGATCCGTGCCAAGCCGCAGGAAGCCACCATGAATCAAGCTGCCACCCATTTGTCGCAGTACCTCGACCGCGATACCCAGACCATCGAAGCCTTTGATACCGAGCTGTGGTCAGCCATGAGCGCTGAAACCGTGCGCCAAGAGGAGCACATTGAACTCATCGCCTCAGAGAACTACTGCAGCCCCCGCGTTTTGGAGGCTCAGGGTTCGGTGTTGACCAATAAGTACGCGGAGGGTTACCCCGGAAAACGCTACTACGGGGGGTGCGAATTCGTTGATCAGGCGGAAACACTGGCGATTGAGCGAGCTAAAGAACTGTTTGGCGCTGACTTTGCCAATGTGCAGCCTCATTCGGGCTCTAGCGCCAACATCGCCGTGTTTCAGGCGCTCCTTAAACCCGGCGATACCGTGCTGGGTATGAGCCTCGCCGATGGGGGGCATCTCACCCACGGTGCGTCGGTGAATTTTTCAGGCAAGATTTACAACGCGGTGCAGTACGGGATCGATAACGACACGGGCTTGATCGACTACGACGCAGTGCGCGAGCTGGCTATTACACACAAGCCTAAACTGATCATCGGCGGTTTTTCGGCTTACAGCCGGATTCTCGACTGGTCAAAATTCCGCGAAATCGCGGACGAGGTCGGTGCCTTTTTGCTGGTCGATATGGCCCATGTGGCGGGCTTGGTGGCAGCGGGTGTGTACCCCAGCCCGATTCCCTTCGCCGATGTGGTGACGACGACGACCCACAAAACCCTTAGGGGTCCAAGATCAGGGCTTATTCTGGCTCGGGCCAATGAGGCGCTTGAGAAGCAGTTCAACTCGGCGATTTTCCCCGGCGCGCAGGGCGGGCCCCTCATGCACGTGATTGCCGCCAAGGCGGTCGCGTTCAAAGAAGCGATGGCGCCTGATTTTGTCGATTATCAGAAGCAGGTGATCCGCAATGCTCAGGCAATGGCCGCAACGTTTGTTGAGCGGGGTCACAAGATCGTCTCCGGCGGCACCGACAACCATTTGATGTTGCTGGATCTGATCGGCAAGGAGTACACCGGAAAAGACGCTGATGCGGCATTGGGCGAGGCCTACATCACGGTCAATAAAAATGCGGTGCCGAATGATCCCCGCTCACCGTTTGTAACCTCTGGCCTCAGATTGGGTACGCCCGCCATTACGACCCGAGGATTTGGCGAAGAAGAAACCGAGTTATTGACCGGCTGGATCTGCGACGTATTGGCTTCCTTGGAGGCGGGCACTTCGGGTGAAGTGATTCCAGCAGTGCGCGAGCAGGTGAAGGCGCTCTGCGCCAAGATGCCGGTTTACGCCCGCTGAGAAGATGGGCGTCCCCGTGACGCCACTGAAGCCATGCACTGCCCTTTTTGCAGCACCGACGAAACCAAGGTCATCGACTCGCGCCTAGTGGCGGAGGGCGCTCAGGTGCGCAGACGCCGAGAGTGCCTGAGCTGCACCGAGCGGTTCACCACTTATGAAGCCGCTGAACTGGTGTTGCCACGCATTATTAAGCAAGACGGCAACCGAGAACCCTTTGATGAGGAGAAGCTTCGATCAGGCCTATTGCGTGCGCTTGAAAAGCGCCCGGTCTCCGTTGAAAGCATTGAAGCCGAACTGAATCAGATTAAGCATCGGCTGCGCGCTACGGGAGAGCGAGAGATCAAGTCGCTGCAAGTGGGCGAGTGTGTGATGGAATCGCTCAAGGCGCTGGATCATGTTGCGTATGTGCGCTTCGCGTCGGTTTATCGAAGCTTTCAGGATCTCGCTGAATTCAGAGATGCCATTGAATCGTTGGAAGCCGAGCCGGCTCAAGGCGATTCACCGTGACCGAGGCTCAGGATCGCCGCTGGATGCAGCGTGCGATCGAGCTGGGTCGGCAAGCACGTCACTGGTCAGCCCCCAACCCCCCCGTAGGCTGCGTATTGGTGCGCAATGACACGGAGGTCGGCGCTGGTTTTACCCAGCCGGCGGGGCAGGCGCACGCCGAAGTCATGGCGCTCAATAATGCCGGTGAGGCAGCCGGTGCAACCGCCTACGTCACGCTCGAGCCATGTAGTCATCAAGGTCAGACAGGACCCTGTGCTAGCGCCTTGATCAGTGCCGGCGTGGGTCGGGTAGTGGTCGCGGTGGAAGATCCCAACCCACAGGTTGCCGGGCGAGGGATCGCCGCGTTGCGAGCCGCGGACATTGAGGTCGAAGTGGGTGAGGGTGCGGATACGGTAGAGGCTGACCTTGCTGGGTTTCTGCTTCGCATGCGAAGAGGGCATGGCCGCATTACGTTGAAGGTCGCGACATCATTGGATGGTCGCACCGCGATGGCTTCAGGCGAAAGCCAGTGGATCACCGGTGAGATTGCACGCGAGGACGTGCAGCGTCTGCGAGCGGAGTCTGATCTGATGGTGACCGGAATCGGTACGGTGCTGGCGGATGATTGCCGGCTGACGCTACGCTCCGACGAGCTACCGCTGACCAGCGACGAAAAAGCGCGGGCCCTGGCGCATCCTCCAGCGCGAATGGTGCTTGACTCCAAGGGCCGCACGCCCGCTGACGCACGTATTTTGGAAGGCCACGACACCACAGTCATGATCACCGAGAACGCTAAGCTTGGTGAAACAGTTCAGACCGTTACGCTTCCAGCGAATGCTGAAGGCCGGGTCGATATCAGTGCCTGGGTGCGGTATCTCGGAGAGCAGGCGTTTAATGAGATCTTGATTGAGGCGGGCCCCACGCTGTCTGGTGCTTTGATGCAAGGCGGCTGGGTTGATCGATTGGTGATCTATCAGGCGCCCATATTGTTGGGAAATGGCGCGCGCCCTATGGCGGTTATGAGTTTAGACACGCTGGCGGATGCGCCGGGCTTCCAAATTACTGAAGTGGCCCGCCTCGGCAAAGATCTGCGTATCATGGCGACCCCGGAAAGCGCGCGCTGACGCTTTTCGATACGTCACTTAACTAGGAGCCACTGTGTTTACAGGCATTATTCAGGCCGTGGGGCGAATTGCGCAGATTGAAGCAGGGGAAGAAGACATCCGGCTGCGCATTGAGACGGGCAAACTGTCCCTTGGCGAGGTGGGGTTAGGTGACAGCGTGGCCACCAGTGGCGTATGCCTAACGGTGACCGAGTTACCCGGAGATGGTTTCTGGGCCGACGTGTCTCCCGAGACGCTGTCTCTGACCAGTCTGGGCACCAAAAATGTGGGCGACTCTGTCAACCTGGAAACCTCCCTCACCTTGAGCACACCGCTCGGTGGGCACCTTGTCAGCGGCCACGTCGATGGCGTCGGAAAAATCGAACGCATTATCGAGGATGCGCGCTTCTGGCGCGTGCGGGTTGCGGCCCCTGACAATCTGGCACGCTATATCGCCATGAAGGGCAGCATATGCGTGGACGGCACCAGCCTCACGGTGAATCAGGTGGAGGATTGCAACTTTGAACTTACGATCATCCCGCAAACTTGGGAGGAGACTGTCTTCAGCGAGTATCAAACTGGCAGTCCGGTAAACCTAGAGGTTGATGTGATTGCCCGCTACCTCGAGCGACTGATGCAATACGATCAGTCTTCATCGGAGTCATGATGCTGTGACCGAGTATGCCGACATCGATAAGTTACTCAGTGAGCTGCGGCATGGCCACAGCTGCCTACTGCTCAATGAAAACAGTGCCGGAGGTATGACCGGCTTTGTCGTAGTGGCGGCAGAGCATTGCGAGGCCGAACACATTGCCTTTATGGCGCGGCAGGCTCGCGGGCTGGTTTGTTTGGCGATGACACCGCAGCGTTGCGAGGAGCTGGAGCTCCCGCTGATGGTGGAAGGGGACGACTCGCTTTCGCCGTTTACCTTATCGATAGAAGCGGCGACCGGCATTGATACCGGTATTTCAGCTGCAGATCGGGCGCGGACAGTACGGGTTGCCGTAGATGCCGGCAGTGAGCCCACTGATCTGGTGCAACCCGGCCATATTTTTCCTATCGCAGCGGCAGCAGGGGGCGTACTCACTCGAACCGCACCTGCCGAGGCGGCGATCGATCTGGCGACCCTTGCCGGGCTTCTTCCATCGGCGGTATTCACGGAAGTGTTGGATCACGAAGGCGCAGTGGCGAATGCCGATTATTTGCTGGACTTTGCCGATCAGCATCAGCTGGTGGTGGGGCAGGTGTCTGATCTCGTGACCTACAGGCTCGCCAACCAGAAAACGATTCGCGCGGTGCGTGAGGGCGCCCTGCAAACCCGGCACGGCGTATTCAGTGTCACCGCATATCAGGATACGACCCACGGGCGTCTGCATTTGGCGCTGACAAAAGGCGTAATTGATGCGGCCAAGCCGACGCTGGTGAGGGTGCATGTGACGGCAGTGTTCCGGGACCTTGTCGGGACGACCCTTGATGGCTACGCATCATGGTCCTTCGACGCCAGTCTTAAAGAGATTGCCGAATCCGAGAGTGGTGTATTGGTGTTGTTGAGCAAACCTGAGGCAACCGATGACTTGCTTCATGACATTGATCGCTTATTGGGAGAGCCGGTCAGTGATCAAGCCAGCAGCCCGGATGCCTATAACCAAATAGGGATGGGCGCCCAAATCCTGCGTGATCTGGGTGTAGGTCAGATCAGCTTGCTGGGCGCGCCACTGAAGTACAATGCATTGGCTGGGTTCGGGTTGGAAGTTGTCGACTTCGTGACGCCCCCGGAAGAGCCCCAACACCACTGAGGAACCAATACCCATGTCTGGGAAAGGGATCGACAATTCGCCATCACAAGTCGCGGGTAATGACGCGCGCTACGTGATTGTCATTACGCGGTGGAACGATGAGATCGTCACAGGTCTGCTGGGCGGTGCGAGGCAGGCGCTGGCGACTGCCGGGATCATGGAAGACAGGATTCAGGTGGTTCGTGTACCCGGTGCCTTTGAAGTGCCTCTGGCCTGTCAGACCGCCGCCAATCGAT
>JACETJ010000009.1 GCA_013911345.1 Congregibacter sp. | reverse complement strand
CGCATCTCAGGCAGCAGGCCCGTGCGCGGGGTATGCCGACTACGGTGGTGACTTTCGAGCCCTTGCCACGGGAATACTTACGCCCGCTCGAAGCACCGCCCCGGATTACGACGCTGCGCGATAAATGGCCGCTGCTCGAGGCCTGTGAAGTCGATCGTGTCCTGTGTTTGCCCTTCAATGAAGCATTGCGACAGCTCAGTGCGCGTGAATTCGTAGAGCATGTCTTTGTGGAAGGGCTCGGCGTTAAGTATCTGGCTTTTGGCGATGACTTTCGGTTTGGCAATCGACGAGAGGGCGATCTGGATTATGTCCGCGCGTTAGCGGATGAATTTGGCTATGCTGTCGCCCCCACGCCGACCCGCGAGGAGGCAGGGGAGCGTGTTAGCAGCACGCGCATTCGCGCCGCGCTCGCTGAGGCAGATTTCGAGAAGGCAGAGCAGCTACTGGGGCGCCCGTTTGAAATGGCAGGTCGTGTACAGCATGGGCAAAAGCTGGGTCGGCAGCTGGATGCGCCGACTGCCAACATTGCCTTGCACCGTATCCGATCTCCGTTACAAGGTGTTTATGCGGTGAGGGTGTCGGGTGGCGGTCTAGAGGCGGCGCCCGGGGTCGCCAATGTTGGGGTAAAGCCGACCATTGGCGAGAGTCTCGAGGCAACACTCGAGGTCCACGTGTTGGAAGGTGCGCCAAATTTATATGGCGAGCGATTGACGGTGCGGTTTAAACATAAACTGCGAGAAGAGCAGAAATTCCCGTCGTTGGATGCCCTGAAAGAGGGTATCGCGGCGGACAAGGCCAGCGCTAGCGCCTGGCTGGCAGACCACGGATAACCTATGAGCGACTACAAAGCCACGCTGAATCTGCCGCAAACAGATTTTCCGATGAAGGCCAATCTGGCGCAGCGTGAACCCGATCGCCTGAAGGCGTGGTCGAAGATGAATCTCTATGCCCAAATTCGCGAGGTGGGGCAGGGCAGGCCAAAGTTCATCCTCCACGATGGCCCGCCCTATGCGAACGGTGATCTTCACGTGGGCCACGCCATCAATAAAATCCTCAAGGACATCATTATCAAGTCCAAGACGCTGTCTGGATTTGATGCCCCCTATGTGCCCGGCTGGGATTGTCACGGCTTGCCGATTGAGCTCAATGTTGAAAAGAAGGTCGGCAAGCCCGGTCACAAAGTGACGGCCGGCGAATTCAGGCAGCACTGTCGCGATTATGCGGGCAAGCAGGTGGAAGCCCAGAGAGCTGACTTCGTCCGGATGGGCGTGTTTGGTGACTGGGACAATCCCTATCTGACCATGGACTTCCGGTTTGAGGCGAACATTGTTCGCACCCTCGCAAAGATCATTGATCGCGGGCATTTGCACCGGGGCTTTAAGCCAGTGCACTGGTGTCTGGACTGTGGATCCGCGTTGGCGGAGGCGGAGGTCGAGTATCGCGACAAGCAGTCCTCTGCCATCGACGTGGCGTTTCCGTTTGTCGATCGCGCTGCGGTGTCAAAGCAACTCGGTTGCGATGAGAGCGAGCCCGTCGAGCTGGCCATCTGGACGACCACACCCTGGACGCTTCCTGCCAATCGCGGTGTGGCCTTGTCGGGGGAGCTGGATTACGTGTTGCTGGCCTTCAATGGTCGCCGTGTCGTCGTCGCCGAAGCATTGGCCGACACCTGTGCCCAGCGTTTTGGGGCTGATACTGCTGAGATCGTTGGACGAGCCAAAGGCAGCGCGCTGGAGGGCTTGCTACTGCTGCCCCCCTTCGATGAGACACCTGTACCGATTGTCCTCGGCGATCATGTGACCACTGAGGCAGGCACAGGCTGTGTGCATACCGCGCCAGCACATGGTCTTGAAGACTTTGACATGGGTCAGCGCTATGACCTTGAGGTCTATAACCCGGTCGGCGGTAATGGCGTATACCACCCAGACACGCCGGTATTCGCTGGCCAGCATATCTTTAAGGCTAACGATGACATTGTCGCGGCGCTGTCCGAGCGCGGCATATTGCTATGTCACGAGCCTTTTCAGCACAGCTATCCTCATTGTTGGCGGCATAAGACGCCTATTATTTTCCGCGCGACACCTCAGTGGTTCATCAGCATGACGGGCAACGGCCTGCTGTCGGCGGCCCAGAAAGCGGTTGAGGGTGTGCAATGGATCCCCGATTGGGGCCGTGCGCGCATCGACAGCATGCTAGCGGATCGGCCTGACTGGTGTATCTCGCGCCAGCGGACCTGGGGCGTGCCGATCGCACTGTTTGTGCACAAGGTGACGGGTGATCTGCACCCAGATACTCAGGCGTTGATGGAGCAGGTTGCGGTGCGGATGGAGAGCCATGGTATTGACGCCTGGTTCGACCTCGACCCTGGCGAGCTACTGGGCGAAGACGCAGAAAACTACGAGAAGGTGACCGATACGCTCGATGTTTGGTTTGACTCGGGGGTGACCCACGAGTGCGTATTGCACCAGCGAGAGGGGCTGAATTGGCCGGCAGACCTGTATCTGGAGGGTTCTGACCAGCATCGAGGCTGGTTCCAATCGTCGTTACTGACAGCCATCGGTACGCAGGACACCGCGCCTTACCGAGAGGTGCTGACCCACGGCTTTACCGTCGACGGTGAAGGGCGAAAAATGTCGAAGTCGCTCGGCAACATCATTCCGGCGGACAAGGCCATGAAGGACCTCGGTGCGGACGTGCTGCGGTTATATGTCTCGGCCGCGGACTACCGCAACGAGATTTCCGCTTCCGATGAGATTTTCAAGCGAACGGCGGACGCTTACCGCAGGATACGGAACACGGCGCGGTTTTTGCTCGCTAATCTAGCGGGTTTTGATCCGCAGACAGATGCATTGCCGATTGAGCAGTTGCTGCCCCTTGACCGCTGGATTCTGGGTCAGGCCCATGCGTTACAGAGCGACTTGCGCACCGCCTATGACGAGTATCAGTTCCATCATGTTTACCACCGACTGCATAACTTCTGCAGTGGCGAATTGGGTGGCTTCTACCTCGATATTATCAAGGACCGCCAGTACACCACGGCCAGCGATTCGCTCCCACGTCGCTCCGCGCAAACCAGCCTTTTCCACCTGGCTGAGGCACTTTGCCGCTGGATCGCGCCCATTCTCAGCTTTACGGCCGAAGAACTCTGGGAAAATATGCCAGGGGAGAGAGTCGATTCGGTCTTCCTCACGCAGTGGTATGACGCGCTGCCCGCTCCCGAGACAGAAGGCCCACTGAATGCCGACTTTTGGTCCGAGATGATGAGCGTGCGCCAGCAGGTCAACAAAGCCCTGGAGCTGGCCCGTGAGCAGGGTAATTTGCGTGGCTCACTCGACGCTGCTGTGACCTTGTATGCGGAGGGGCCGTTGTCGGAACGACTGCGCAGTCTGGGTGATGAGCTGCGTTTTGTCCTCATCACTTCCGAGGCCACCGTTGCGGAGACGAGTAGCGCGCCAGATGGCGTGGTGGACGCAGAGGGCATGGCGCTGCGGATTCAGGTGGAACCGGCCGCTAGTGAAAAATGTGAGCGTTGTTGGCACCGTCGACCCGACGTGGGCGAGCACAGTGCCCACCCGACGCTCTGTGGGCGCTGTGTGACCAATATTGATGGACCCGGAGAGGTGCGTGAGTTTGCCTGACAGGGGCTGGCTTGCTGCCGTCGGGCAACGTCCGTGGATAGCTTTGATCATCGCCTTGGTGGTGATCGGGCTCGATCAGTGGACCAAGCAGATCGCCGTAACAGTGCTTGAATTCCGCAACCCGCAAAGTGTGACCAGCTGGTTTGACTGGATGCTGACCTATAACACCGGCGCGGCGTTCAGTTTTCTGGCCGGCGCGGGGGGCTGGCAGCGATGGTTCCTGGCGGGCGTTGCGCTTCTCGTGAGCGTCTTTATTGTCGGCTGGCTATTTCGGTTGAGCCCGTCAGACCGGGGTCTGGTTATTCCTCTTGGCCTGATACTTGGTGGCGGGATCGGTAATCTGCTTGACCGACTCTTGCTTGGGCACGTTGTCGATTTTATATCGCTGCACTACGAGAACTGGTACTGGCCAGCATTCAACCTCGCTGATTCCGCGATTACCGTCGGTGCTGTTTGGGTGCTCGTGGGTGCGGTCTTTGGCCGCTCTTCCCAGACCGCCACCCCCCCCGTATCCTGACGTCATGAATCTGGAAATCGAAGCCAACACGCGTGTCACGCTCAATTTCTCCCTGGCGCTGGAAACGGGGGAGGAAGTTGACTCTAATTTTGGTCATGACCCCGTGTCCTTTGTGATGGGAGACGGCTCGCTGTTGCCCGGTTTTGAGAGGCGGCTATTGGGCATGCGCGCAGGTGACGAGGCCGAGTTCCGTGTTCCACCTGATGAAGGATTCGGAGAGCCACAGGACGACAACATTCAGACGATTCCGAGGGCAGACTTCGATGCTGAGACGCCGCTGGAGCCGGGCATGGTGTTCACCTTCGCGGATGCAGCCGGTGGAGAGGTGCCGGGTATGGTCGCCGAAGTGAGTGAAGAGACGGTGACAGTGGATTTCAATCATCCGCTGTCTGGGCGTACTATTCATTTCAAAGTGAAGATTGCACGCGTGGAGCCTGCGGAATTGCATTGATGGACATCGTACTCGCCAATCCAAGGGGTTTTTGTGCCGGTGTTGATCGGGCGATCGACATCGTTAATAGAGCGCTGGAAGTCTTCGGTGGCCCGGTCTATGTGCGCCATGAAGTCGTGCATAACCGTCATGTGGTCGATGATCTGCGCACACGCGGCGCGGTATTTGTCGATGAGCTGGCCGAGGTGCCAGATGATGCGATCGTGATCTTCAGTGCCCACGGCGTCTCCCGGGCGGTACAGGACGAGGCCGAGGGCCGAGGCTTGCAGGTTTTCGATGCCACCTGTCCCTTGGTGACCAAAGTCCATGTTGAAGTGGCCGCTTTCAGCGCCGCTGGAAAAGAGTGCGTGCTGATTGGTCACGCAGGACACCCTGAGGTTGAGGGGACCATGGGCCGCTACGATACATCGCAGGGTGGCAAGATCTATCTGGTCGAAGATGAAGAGCAGGCGGCCTCGCTAGAGGTGGTTGATCCGGCATCTTTGGCGTTTGTGACTCAGACCACGTTGTCTGTCGATGACACGGCCAAGGTCATTGATGCATTGCGCGCCAAGTTCCCCGAGATTCAGGGGCCGAGGAAGGATGACATCTGTTACGCCACGCAAAATCGTCAGGATGCGGTGAAGTCGCTCGCCGATGAGGTGGATCTGGTGCTGGTGGTTGGTTCGACCAATAGCTCCAACTCAAACCGATTGCGAGAGCTGGCTGAACGCTGCGGCGCGAGCGCTTATCTCATTGATGATGCCAGCATGATCGACCCGCAGTGGCTTTTGGGGAAACCGCGTATTGGTGTCACGGCAGGTGCATCGGCTCCGGAGCTGCTGGTTAAGGAGGTCGTGGACACCCTCAAGGATCACGGCGGCCTAGCGGTACGAGATCTCGACGGTCGCGAGGAAAACATTACCTTCTCTCTGCCTAAGGAATTGCGTATTCCAACGGTGGCAGTGGAAGACTGACCCTTATCGCGATGCGTTGCCGAGCTTGCCGTCGTTGAGTGAACTCAACCTTCCTTAGCTAGTAACTGCCCCTACAACCGTCTTTTCTTCCCGGGGATCTGGTGGGCGCTCATTAGTGCCCATAAGGTCACTGCATGATGCGCGCTTATCGACGAGTTCCCCTGAGCCAAAGTGGCCTGACGCTAGTCGAGTGCCTGGTGAGCATTGCCATTATCGCGATAATGTTGGCGGTGGCGCTGCCATCATTCAGAGATCAGCTCGCTACGGCGCGGGCTAAAGCCGGCGCGCTGCAGCTCTACGCTGCCATGCAGTTCGCCCGCACCAAAGCGCAAATGGAGGGCATGCCCGTGATTCTCTGCCCTGTCAGTCACATCTTGGCCGGCAGGCCTTCCTGCGCAGGCCATTTTGGCGAGCAAATCGCCGCGATGGCGGAGACAGCTGAGGGTCTTGAGCTGATGCGAGTTTGGCAGCCGGTTCAGGGTGTGACAGTCACTGATCGCAGTGGGTTACGAGCGGTCACCGGCGAGCTGCGATGGGATCAGCGTGGTCTGGGCAGCCGCAACCTCACGCTCTCGGTGTGCGCGCTGAGTCAAAACTGGTCGGTGGTGACAAATCGCTTGGGCCGCCCGCGTCTGGTTTCCCAGTGGGGAACCTGCCCTGGGTGAAACAGCAATTAGTCTTCGATCCCCAGTTTCTTCAGCCGGTAACGAAGACTCCGCAGAGTGATGCCCAGCGACTTGGCGGTGGCTGTGCGGTTCCATCGGTGTGCTTGCAGCGCCGCCTCGATCACGGTTCTCTCAATATTGGCAAGGTAGCCGTCCAGGTCGTTGGTCGCGTTTGGTAAGTCTTGCGCTGAGCCTGTCACAGCCTCATCGGCAGGCTGTTGGTCTATACGGTTTGAGCCGGCTACATCACCGAGCTCTAGATTGCCCGTATCGATGATATGACCATCTAGTAGTGCGGCTGATCGGGCGAGGATATTTTCCAGTTCGCGGATATTGCCCGGGAAATCATGGGTCATCAGTTGCGCTGCGGCGCGATCGCTCAGTCTGAGTGCCCGGCCATCGGCGCTCTGCGCCATTTGCCTGAGGATGTGATTGGCAATCAGTGGAATGTCTGCCCGACGATTCCTCAGCGGCGGCACCATGAGGTCAATCACATTGACCCGATAATATAAATCGTCGCGAAAACGCCCACTGCGCACCTCATCCAATAGATTTTTGTGCGTAGCACTCATGAGCCTGACATCGACCGAGGTTTCTTTCTGCGCGCCAATCGGGCGCACGGCTTTCTCCTGAATTGCCCTAAGGAGCTTGACCTGAACGGGTAGCGGCAGATCTGCAATCTCATCCAGGAGCAGCGTGCCGCCATCGGCGGCCTGAAACAGGCCGGGTTTGTCTGCCGTAGCCCCCGTGAAAGCGCCTTTGCGATGTCCAAACAACTCACTTTCAACCAGATCAGCAGGAATAGCCCCGCAGTTCACTGCCAGAAATGGCCCCGCTGCCCGGGGACCTGACTCGTGGATGAGTCTTGCGACTACCTCTTTGCCGACCCCCGATTCGCCGTGAATGTGGACTGGCGCCTGACTCCGCGATAGTCGGTGTATGTCGCGTTTGAGGGTCGCCATGACAGGCGTCTCACCAATGAGCATATCGTTAGCCGGTGAATTCGGCGCAGCACTGACCTTCAATGCCTGGGTGACGAGGTCGCGCAAACGATCCAGCGCGACGGGTTTACTGACGAAATCAAACGCGCCCAATTTCAAGGCCTCAATGGCGGTCTCTACGCTGCCATGCGCTGTCATCATGGCGACAGGCAGCTCGGGATAACGCTGTTGTATCTCGGCAATTAAGTCGAGGCCATTGCCGTCCGGGAGCTTCATGTCCGTGAGGCAGAGGTCAGGTTGACGTTTGGTCAGGGCCTCGCGCGCCTCAGCCAGCGTCCCTGCGGTGATGGTATCTAGCTCCATGCGAGACAGCGTCATTTTTAACAGCGTCAGCAAGTCTGGTTCGTCATCAACCAGCAATATGCAAGGCCGACTCACTTTGTTAAGCCTTGCAACGGAACGGATACCCTGAAACGGGATTGGCCTTCTGGTGTGCGATCGTAGGTCAGGGTTGCACCATTGCTATCGCACAGTTCGCGGCACAGATATAAACCCAATCCGCTACCGGTTGGCGAAGTCGTAAAAAAAGGTTCAAAGAGACGGTCCAGCAGGGTTTCTGGCACCCCGGTCCCCGCGTCAATCACATCCATGTGCGCCCGATTGGTCAGCTCATCTTTTGTCAACGCAAGTGTGACAGTAAATTGCCCAGTATGCTCGCCCGCGTGCCGGATGCCGTTATCCAGCAAATTAGTCAGCACCCGGCGCAAATTACCCGCATCAAACACAATCTGGCCCACTGGCGCGGGCGCCGACAGCTTCACACAGTTGGGATGGGTTTGACCCTGCTCATACTCAGGGACGAAAAGATGAAGCCAGGCCAACAAGTCTAGAGGTTCCTGCCTCGCCTCTTCGCGACGCGAGAGTTGCAGCACATTCTCGATGATCTCATTGACCCGCTGGGTGTTGGTGAAAATGATATCTCGCAGCGCCTTGTGCTCGGATGGATCATCGATGCTCTCATCCAGTAGCTGAGAGGCGTGGCTGATCGCCGCGAGGGGGTTACGGATTTCGTGGGCGATGCTGGCGGTCAGCTTACCCAGAGCATTGAGCTTCAGTGTCTGAGCGGCCTCGGTGATGGGGGTGTAGTCCTCCACGAAGAGCAAAGTCTCTGGTTCAAAATCATGCCCGATACGGACGAGCTCGGGGAGCAGTGGCTTACCCTCCGGGTGAACTTTGAAAGGTCTCGCGATCGTGTGCTGGCCTGACTGCCAGAGATGAATGTGTTCGGCTAGGGTGCTGTGGAGCCGATCAACAGGAATTGAGATACCGGCTCTCGGCAGATCTAGCAACTGAGCAGCCGCCTGATTGATAGCAGTGACACGATTGTCAGCCGAAACCCGGCATACGCCGGTTGTCATATGTGCAATCACCTGCTCGTTCAGCTCTTCTAACGTTGCGACCTGGGTTGTTGCTGCATCAGCCAGTTCTTCTATGGTCTTCATTTTGCCGGCGATCTGCTGCAAGAGCAGTGAAATCAAAAAGATTAACGACCCTAGTAGCCCTGCCGACAACATGCCGTTGGCATCGATCATGCCTTGCTGGAGTTGATATGTGCTATCGGACAGAATCGCGATGGTTGCCAACGCCGCCACAGCAGTCGCCGTGATGCGATTGGAGATCAGCAAGGCGGCGGCGGCTACTGTGAGCAGATAAAGGAGAGGGAGCCCCGGTCCCAGTGGCTGGCCGAGTCTCACTAGAAACGCGATCATTACCAGATCAAAAAGGATGACCCCCAAGGGGCCGCCGTCTGCCTTGCTGGCGATGAACCTGACCTGCCAGAACAGCAGCACCGCGCTGGTCAGCCAGATCACAGCAAGCCAGATGAGTCCGGCGTGATACCCCTCAATTTTGGTGAGCCGGGTAGCGTCGGCGAGTCCAAGGGTCAGGATCACGATGCCCAGCACCGCACGATAGACGTTGTAGAGGGACAGCAACTTGGCGACCTCGGCACCCGCACGACGCGGAGCCATTGTTCGCTTTGTTGCTTTGCCAGTGACGGCGGGGTGGTTAATCGCCATGGGTTCACTATATCAGCCAATCGTGATCGCGCGGCGGTCGCTGCAGGCTTCCAACAATCAGCCGCGGCGCAGCAGATCGCCTCGGCGTCGGGAAATACGGTAACCTTCGCCTCCGGTTTTCAGCTCTGATGTATCAGGCAGAGGGATGGTCATGAAAATCTGCATGGCGCAGATCAATACGCTCGTGGGCGATATCGCAGGCAATGCTCGGCGCATACTCGAGGTGAGTGTCGCGCAGCGAGATCAGGGCGCGACGATCGTCGTATTTCCAGAGCTCACGCTGACAGGCTACCCACCTGAAGATTTACTCCTGCGCCATGACCTGATGGTGCGCACGGATGCAGCGGTCGCACGCTTGTGCGAGCAATTACCCGCTGAGCTGGCGGTTGTTATTGGCTACCCCAAGTTGCGCGGCGAGACGCTGTTCAACAGTGCAGGTGTGATTCATCAGGGATCTTTGATAGCGGAGTACGACAAGCAGTGCCTGCCGAATTATCAGGTGTTTGATGAAAAACGGTATTTTACCGCCGGTAGCGAGGCTTGCGTCGTCTCGGTTCACGGCATCTCGGTAGCACTCACAATTTGTGAGGATATCTGGCATGACGAACCCGTTGCGCAAGCCAAAGCAGCGGGTGCCGGTATCCTCATCAATATCAATGCCTCGCCCTTTCATCGAGGAAAGCAGTTGGAGCGTCTTGCGCGAGTCAGCTCCTGTGCCGACGCGCATCAATTACCGATTCTCTACGTTAATCAGGTAGGGGGTCAGGATGAACTCGTGTTTGACGGAGGTTCATTTGCTGTTGATGCGCAAGGGGCGCTTTGCGTCAGTGCTGAAACCTTTGCCGAGGCCTTGGTGCCGGTTTCCCTAGATACGTCATCAGCTTTACGTGTGGTGCCCGGTGAAACGGTCTCGCCAAGAGAGGACCTTGAGTCTGTTTGGCAGGCATTGGTCTTGGGGATGAGAGATTACGTCAACAAGAATGGTTTTCCCGGCGTGGTGTTGGGTTTATCAGGCGGCATTGATTCTGCAGTGACGCTTGCTGTTGCTGTCGACGCTCTGGGCCCAGAGCGAGTCGAGGCAGTCATGATGCCATTCCACTACACCGCGTCGATGAGCATTGAGGATGCCGAGGCAGAAGCGGCGGCCTTGGGAGTGCGATTCAGTAATCTTTCCATCGCACCTTTGTATGAGTCATTCATGTCGGTGCTGGCTGACGAATTTGAGGGTCTGGCGCCCAATATTACCGAGGAGAATCTGCAGGCTCGATGCCGCGGTGTGCTGTTGATGTCGATTTCCAACAAGAAGAATCTGTTGGTGCTGACCACGGGTAACAAAAGTGAGCTGGCGGTGGGTTACTCCACATTGTATGGGGACATGGCCGGCGGTTTCGATGTGCTAAAGGACTGCCCAAAAATGCTGGTATACGCGTTGGCGCGCTATCGCAACACGCTGGGCTCCTGTATCCCTGAACGTGTGATTACCCGGCCGCCAAGTGCTGAGCTGGCGCCCGATCAAAAGGACGAGGACAGCCTTCCACCCTACGAGGTACTGGATCAGATCATCGAACTCTACGTAGAGCAAGATGCCTCTAAAACCGACATGCTGAAAGCAGGGTTCTCGGAAGAGGACGTCGAGCGCGTCGTGCGGCTGGTCGATCTCAATGAATACAAGCGGCGACAAGCCCCGGTGGGGGTCAGGATTTCACGTCGTGCATTTGGTCGTGACCGCCGCTACCCCATCACCTGGGCCTGGCGCGCCACACAATAGCGTAATCAGGACTTCGGCCGGTAATTGAACTGAGGCGGCTTGGGCGGGTCAAACAAACCCAGCGACGAGCGATTAATCCACGATCGCCGCAAGCCGTCCATGGTATAGACGCTATCGAAGGTGCAGTCTGAGGCAAGGTTCGGGTGATCCGGGAAGTTCTCGCAGAGCACGTCGATCGAGTCCTCCGCGAGGTCATTCAAGTCCAGCAAAAGATAAGCCTGCGCCATAATCGCAAGCCCGTCAGCCACACTCGGCGTCTGTTGCATATGTTCGACGACGTACTTACCCCGATTCAGCGCGGCCATATAGGCGCCGCGTCGGAAGTAGTAATTGGCGACATGGATTTCGTGGCGAGCCAGCATGTTGCGCATGTGCACCATCCGTTGTCGCGCATCGGGAGCATAGGCGCTGTCTGGGTAGCGCGCCAATAATTGAGAAAACTCAGCGAAAGCGATCTGAATGTGACTCACATCACGTTTCGTGTCGTCTGAGGGTATGAAGCGCGAAAAAAAGCCGGGCTCAATGTCGTAGGCAGCTAAGCCTTTCATGTAGAACGCGTAATCGACACTGGGATGTCGAGGGTGGAGCCGGATAAAGCGATCAGCAGCTTCATTGGCCGCGGCGTATTCGTAAGCGCCATAGTGCGCGTATATCAGTTCCAGCTGTGCTTGTTCGGCGTAGCGTCCAAACGGATAGCGGCTCTCCAGCATTTGCAGGCTGCGCACGGCGAGGCTGAAATTTTCATTTTTCAGGTGCCGCTGGGACTCGCGGTAAAGTTGCTGCTCGCCCGAATCAGCGACTAGATCGTCATCATCACCGCCAAACCAGGAACAGCCTGATGAGAGCGTCATGAGCGCGAGCAAGAGCACGCTGATAAAGATGTTGCGGGAAACCAAGACGAAACGTCCACCGTGGTACATTCAGGGCTCGTAGTGTAAACGCAACTGTGCGGGAGTCACAGCGCTTGGATGATGAAGTTTTAGCCGCAGAGGAGCCGATTTCTGTCAGGGTGCCGGCGGAGTCGCATGGTGCGAGGCTCGACGCGACGGCGGCGTCCCTTTTCCCGCAATTTTCACGCAGTCGCCTGGCAGAGTGGATCAAAGAGGGACGCCTTTTACGAAATCGGCTCACCGCGAAGCCGCGCGATAAGGTTGTGGTCGATGACGAGCTTTATTTGGAGCCCGAGTCGGAGGACAGGGTTGAGTGGGGTGCCGAGGACCTGCCGCTGGATATTCTCTACGAGGATCATCATGTAGTGGTGCTGAATAAGCCCGCCGGACTCGTGGTACACCCGGCGGCTGGGCACCACAGCGGGACACTGGTTAACCGGCTGCTGGCCCATGCACCCGAGATGTCAGCCTTGCCCCGAGGGGGCATTGTGCACCGTCTGGACAAAGACACTTCTGGCGTCATGGTCGCAGCGCGCTCATCTCTGGCTCATAAGTCACTGGTGGCGCAGTTGGCGGAGCGCTCGGTTAGTCGGGTCTACAGTGCGGTGTGTCGCGGCACGTTCTCAGGTGGTGGCACCATTGAAGGACCCATAGGGCGTCATCCGACCTCTCGCACCAAGATGGCGGTGGTGCCTGATGGCAAGCCCGCCGTCACCCATTACCGGATAGCACAACGGTTTGGGGCGCACACGGAACTCGATGTCAGCCTGGAATCTGGCCGCACGCATCAGATTCGAGTGCATCTGGCGTGGCGCAAGCACCCCCTGGTGGGCGACCCGGTCTACGCAGGGCGCGCAGCTCGACCCGCTGGCGCCAGTGAGCGCCTGGCGTCGGCGCTGAGATCCTTTCCCCGTCAGGCCTTGCATGCCCGTGAGCTGACTTTCCTACACCCCGACTCGTCTGAGTCGATGCACTTTTCAGCACCCATTCCCCGAGACTTGGCGGATCTCATTCATTGTTTGTCGGAGGAGGATCCCGCCTGATGGAGTCGGTTCCTGTGCTCGCGCCTGATGTGGGACTGGACGGGGTTGAGATTCGCGTGACGATGCGCAGTGGCGGTGTGAGCCAAGCCCCTTACGATTCGCTCAATTTAGGAGACCATGTTGGGGATCTATCGCACTGTGTCGCGGAAAACCGCCGCAGAGTGTCGGCACATCTGCCCACACAGCATGTTCACTGGATTCGTCAGGTACACGGCGCAACCTCGGTGGAGGCGGGTATAGAGCATGTACCGGAGGCCGATGCGCAATGGACCCGCGAGCGGAATCAGCCACTGGCCGTGCTGACTGCCGATTGTTTGCCTGTGGTGTTTGTGGGCCAAGAAGCGCGATGTGTGGGTATTGCGCACGCGGGCTGGCGGGGTTTAGCGGCAGGTGTACTGGAGTCGCTGTTGCGGGCCATGCCGGTTGAGCCAGAGTCGTTGACCGCGTGGCTGGGCCCGGCAATCAGTGCCGCGGCCTATGAAGTCGGCCCAGAGGTAAAAGCTGCGTTCGAGGGAGCTGATGGCGATGCCGCGGCCGCGTGTTTTGCGCCTTCGGAAAAGCAGGAAGATCGCTGGATGGCTGATTTAGTGCAGCTTGCGCGCCTCAGGTTGACCCGAGCCGGTGTAGAGCAGATTTCAGGTGCCGGGCGATGCACCTTTGGTGAGCCCGAGCATTTCTTTTCCTATCGACGCGATGGCGCTCAGTCCGGCCGTATGGCGACGCTGGTGTGGCGAAGTTGAGGCCAAAAACACCGACGCGTTGCACTCACGCCTCTCTTTGCTGCAGGCCGGAGAGGCACGGGTGCCTCTTCTGGCCCCGCGACCCCGAATAATGCCCCTACTTGAAAAGGGGGTTTAGACCCCCAATATCTCTCTTAGACAAAGCTGACCCGCAAAGCGGGAACAAGGAGAGAGCGATGCGCATGGATAAGCTGACGCATTCTTTACAGGCGGCCCTCGGAGAGGCGCAATCCATAGCTGTAGGGCGGGATCACCCTTTTATTGAGCCAGTGCATATCCTCAAAGCCATGCTGGGCCAAACGGGGTCACCTTGCCACGCCCTGTTGCGGGCCGCCGGCGCAGACACTGAGTCGTTACAACGCGCGGTAGATGTTGCATTGGACGGTGTGCCCACGGTTTCAGGCGCTGAGGATATTCATATCAGTCAGGAGACCCAGCGACTCTTGAACCGCGCCGATAAATTGTCGCAGCAGGCGGAGGATGCCTACATTTCCACGGATACAGTCTTGCTCGCGATGCTCGATGCATCGTCGACAGCCCCTTTAATGAAGGACGCGGGTATCTCTGTCGAGACTCTCTCTCAAGCTGTGGATCAAGCGCGAGGGGGAGAGTCGGTCAGTACCGCTGAATCGGAGGAAACGCGTCAGGCGCTGGAGAAATATACGGTGGACCTGACCGCGCGCGCCGAGGCTGGCGAGCTGGACCCCGTGATTGGCAGAGACGAGGAGATTCGTCGCACTATTCAAGTGCTTCAGCGAAGAACCAAAAACAATCCGGTGTTGATCGGTGAGCCTGGTGTGGGCAAGACCGCAATCGTTGAGGGCTTGGCGCAACGGGTGGTTAACGGTGAAGTGCCAGAAGGGCTTAAGAACAAGCGGATTTTGGCGCTGGATCTGGGCGCGCTGTTGGCAGGCGCGAAATTCCGTGGAGATTTTGAAGAGCGGCTGAAGGCGGTGCTGAACGCACTGGGCAAAGAGGAAGGCCGCATCATTCTATTTGTCGATGAGCTGCACACGATGGTGGGTGCTGGCAAGGCAGAGGGGTCGATGGACGCAGGCAATATGCTGAAGCCGGCGCTGGCCCGCGGTGAACTCCACTGTGTCGGCGCCACAACGTTGAACGAGTATCGGCAGTACGTCGAGAAAGATGCTGCGCTGGAGCGGCGTTTCCAGAAGGTGCTGGTGGATGAGCCCAGCGAGGAGGACACCATTGCCATTCTGCGCGGGCTAAAAGAGCGTTACGAGGTGCATCACAGCGTCGATATCAGCGACAGCGCCATTATTGCGGCGGCAAGACTCAGCCAGCGATACATCACAGACCGGCAACTGCCTGACAAAGCGATTGATCTGATCGATGAGGCGGGCAGTCGCATCAGGATGGAGATCGATTCGAAGCCCGAGTCCATGGACCGCCTCGAGCGGCGCTTGATTCAGCTCAAGATTGAACGTGAAGCCGTGAAAAAAGAGGATTCCGCCGCTGCAGAGAAGGAGCTGAATCAGCTCGATGAGCAGATTGAGGTGATCGAGCGGGAGTACGCTGACCTTGAGGAAGTGTGGCTGGCCGAGAAGGCGGCGGTGCAGGGAGCAACTCAGATAAAAAGCGACATTGAGCAGGCCAAGCTGGATTTAGAGGTTGCTCGCCGCGCAGGAGACCTGGCTGGGATGTCGGAGATTCAGCATGGGCTGCTGCCCGATCTGGAGCGCCGACTTCAGGCGGCGTCCGCTGAGGATCAGCCGGAGCCGACTCTTCTCCGATCGCGCGTGACCGAGGAGGAGGTCGCCGAGGTGGTCTCTAAGTGGACCGGTGTTCCGATTGCCAAGATGCTCGAGGGAGACAGAGAAAAACTGTTACACATGGAGGCAGCGCTGCACGAGCGGGTGGTGGGACAGCAAGAAGCTGTGGTGGCCGTGTCGAACGCCGTACGTCGTGCCCGGGCCGGATTGGCAGACCCACAGCGACCCAATGGCTCATTTCTATTCTTGGGGCCGACGGGTGTGGGCAAGACCGAACTGTGCAAGGCGCTGGCCGATTATCTGTTTGACAGCGAGCAGGCGATGGTGCGCATCGACATGTCAGAGTTCATGGAGCAACACTCTGTTGCGCGCTTGATCGGCGCACCCCCTGGCTACGTGGGCTACGAAGAGGGTGGCTACCTCACTGAAGCAGTGCGCCGCCGACCCTACTCGCTGCTGCTCCTTGATGAGGTCGAAAAGGCCCATAAGGATGTCTTCAATATTTTGCTCCAGGTTCTTGAGGATGGTCGGCTGACCGATGGGCAGGGCCGCACCGTGGATTTTCGCAATACGGTGGTGGTGATGACGTCGAACCTGGGTTCAGAGCACTTTCGGGAGGCATTTGAGCCACAAGCCGCCAAAGCTGACAGCGGCGCGATGAAGGCGACCATTGAGGCAAAAGTGATGGCCGATGTGGCAATGCACTTCGCGCCAGAACTGCTCAATCGAATTGATGAGTCAGTGGTGTTCCACGCGCTGGACGCCTCCCACATCGCCGATATTGCCGAGCTACAGCTGGCTGCAGTGAGGGCGCGACTTGCCGATCGGTCGCTGGCGCTGTCTGTGAATGCAGAGGTGATGTCGCATCTGGCCGATGAGGGCTTCGACCCGGTCTACGGTGCGCGACCACTCAAGCGCGCCATGCAACGATTGATCGAGAACCCGCTGGCCGAAGGAATATTGGCTGGTGCGTTCGCTCCGGGCGATACGGTCGAGGTCAGGCTGGAGAGAGGCGAGTTTGCTTTCAGCAAGGCGGCCGCTGTCTCGGAAGCCGCGTAGGGCCGAAGCCCAGCTTCAACCGCCACAGGTCACCCGTCTCGACCGGTGATCTGTGGTTGCTGCACCGCCTATTACAAACTGTCTCTGATCTCGTGTAACAGGGCGGACATCATGGTGCCGCGCATCCGGTCTCGGTTGGGGGCCTTCTCATTAATAGAAATCCTGATAGTGCTGGTGATGATCTCATTGCTGGCCGGCATCGCCTTGCCATCGTGGCGTACTCACCAGCATCAGGCAGTGCTCAGAGAGGCTAAGTGGGTGCTGCTGCGCCTCGATATAGCGCAACGCGATTTCCTGTCGCGCCACGGCCGGTATGCCACGCCCGTAGAGCTTCCGGGCTTGATCACGTTGTCCCCCAGCGTCGCGGATGCCTATCGTCTCCAGATCGATGCGGACGATCGGGCGTTCTTATTGCACTTGATGGCTAAGACCCCTTCACTGCCGGATCTCCAGCTCAATCACTTAGGCGTTTGGAGCGAAATGGTCGACGCGGAGGCTCGCTAGTATTGCTCGAGTATCTGATTGCCAGTGCCATCGGTTTCGCCGGCATGCTCGGCATACTCCAGTTCGCGGCGGAAATCACAATGCTCCACCAACACATTATCCAAACCCATGCGGCTGCCGCGGTTTTGAGAGAATGGTCGGCACTCGCGCATATGATGGGCGATGCGCACGCAGCCTTGGACTTCTGCAGTGGCCCGCTCCGCCCACAGCTTGCCGATACCTGCCAGACGCTTGCCGATCGACTCAAGCACCTGTTCGATCATCGCGTCGAGATCACAAGCGGCGGCGTTTTCAGGCTAACGTGGCGCGACACGCACGGCCATCAACTATCAGCCCAGCTCGCGAGCACGTTGCACTGATGCTGGAGAGGCATCGACTGTCGGGTGCCACCACAGCCGCGGCAACTCGCTCAATAAGAAGCGTGCGCTGATGCGCTCAGTAGCTGGCTTCTCTCTGGTCGAATGCCTCATTGCCAATGCGCTGGTACTGGCGATGGTGGCCGCGCTGGTTGCCACCAGTGCCTCCGCAATTAGCGGCGTTCAGCGGGTGGCAGCGAAGAGTGATCAAAGTCTGCGCTTAGGGCAGATAGATCAATTTCTGGACGCTGCCATGAGTCGTGCTCGGATGCCACAGGGCTGGATGGGTGGCGATTCAGGCTCAAAGGCGGTGATTGAGTGGCCGGCGCCTGCCGATCCGTGCCAGCCTCCCGACGCCGCGGGCCCGTTAAAAACCTGGGGCGGTCTCGACATTATCGAACTGAGCGACGCACCGTGCTTACCTGGCTCGGCTCTTGGTAAAGCGCTGTATCTGGAAATGATCCATCCCTGTTTCGCTACTTGTGATGACTCTGCGGGTTATCGTCTGCGGCCTACTGAGTGTGAGGTGAGAGAGAGCGGCGAGGCGGTGCCGACGGGTCCATGGTGGGTGGATTGGCAGGATTCGGTGGTTGGCACTGCGGATTGTACAGAAGGCGCTGCGTGGGGGCGGTTGGAGCGTATGGTGCTGAGCCACCGGGATGTTGCGGGCGCCACGGGCGCGCCGGAGCTACGACTGCATGTTTTGGCGCGAGGACCGATTTATCGATGGACGCAGGCAGAAGTGTTGGTGTCGGGCATCCGCGAATGGCAGATACAGCGCCTTGAAGTTCTTGGCCAAGTAGCACAGGGCCAGACGGGGTGGAGCGATGAGGCCCTCATCGATTCACCTCAGAACCCACCGCCATCCATTATCCAGCTGGCGCTCACGGTTGATCCATTCAGTCGGCATATAGATCTGCCGCCTCTGCGTGCCGTGCGACTACTGATTCCCTCTTACTGAAATGTCCTCTTAAATGAATGCAAACGGATGCGAATCCATGGGGGGCCTCCAGAAAAGCCATGGGTTCTTCGCCCTCACATTTGTGGTGCTGTTGCTCACTCTCACTACGATGGCGCTGATAGGGCCGTATCAGCTCGCTTTGGCTGACTGGCATTCAACCCGTCAAAACGTTGCAAATTCCCAAGATTCGTGAAAACTTGGGGCTGGTAGCCACCCAAAAAGAGCGTAAAGTGTCACATAGGTATTGCAATTTGCAATGAAAGCGCGTTTTGCAATAAGGTGGTCCAGGAGGGGAATTTGAAACCGCAGCCATTCACTTTGACTCATCGACCGATGGGCAGGCATATCGCGCGACAACGCGGTTTTACCTTGATCGAGTTGATGATTGTGGTGGCCATCATCGCGATTTTGGCGGGTATCGCCTACCCCTCTTATATGGATCAGGTACGGAAGGGCAATCGAGCCAAGGCTCAGGCCTTTCTGATGGATAT
>JACETJ010000089.1 GCA_013911345.1 Congregibacter sp. | reverse complement strand
TCATACCTGAGCAGTCCGCGTCGACACTGTATGCGATGGCCGGCGACGACTGCTCTTTGCATCACGACCTGTCGAGCTTGACGCCAAAACAGCAGGTTGATCATCAGGAAAACCAGGTGCTCACCTGCGCATTACAGGTCGCGCTCGTAGGTCTGGGTAAGACCAGTGACCATGTCGCGCTGGGCGCCCCATTTAGAGACCCCGAGTGGCATCAGATGCTGGGTCACTACAGTGAAATGTTCGCCGCCATGGGCCTCGAGTCGGTGCCTGAGAGCCAGTGGCAGTTCCACCCCCTCGATGGCTATTACGAGAGCGTTGCCGGCTCTCTGCCGGAGGTCGACCTCACCAACCTCTACATGATCAGCGGGAGCAACGAGCCAGTGCATCAAGACCCTGATGCACTGGCGGTGAGTCGCAACGTCAATTCTAAATTGCACTTTGCTGAGCATGCGCCTGCCGCTGGTCTTCCGGTGCCGCGAACCGAGGTGTATTCCAAGCAAGCGATACGAGAGGGTGGAGCTGACTCCTTGTTCACGGATTTTTCTGGGGGCGTGATGGTCAAATTATTGGGGCTCGCGGGATCTCGCAATGTATTTGCAGTGGATTCCGTGGCCGACTGCCTCGATCAGATTGCGGAATACGACGACGACGTGAAGATCCTGCTGCAGGAAAAGCTGGATACCACTCAGTGGCTTGAAATGACCGTGGATCTGACGATCACACCCCACGAAATCAGCATCAGTAATGTTCGCCAAATTTTATTTGCCGGTGGAAAGTGGGTGGGTAACTACATCTCGCCCGAGCTGGAGGTGCCGGATGCCCACAAAGCCGTGTTGATGAAGGTGGGTGCCTACGCCCGTCAGCACGGGCATGTCGCTGAAGAGGGGATTAATTGCGGCATCGACTACTTCGTTTCAGGTGACGAGGTGATCGTGACCGAGATCAATGCCCGCTGGACGGGGGGGCTTTTCCCCGCCGAATTTTTGCGGCGTCTGGCCATCACGCAGCCCGCGGTGGCGTTCTTCGATATGGTGCCGGTAGCGCAGAGTGAAGCAGTGCGGGATTTTCAGCGTGAACATCTCTTCCCGGAAGCAGGTGACGCTTTTGCCCACGTTCCGATGGGTTTTACGCCGTTTGCTATGGAGATTGAGGGGGCGGAGCGCTATTTTGTGTGGCAGATAGTGGTGGGAGATTTTGCTGCATTTGTTGAGGCGAAGCGCAAGGCATTGACCGAGGACGCTTTCCCCACCGCAGATTTGATATTACAGGAGGCGCTGTCATGAGCCGTGTTGATCTTGCAGAGCTGGATTTTTTCAGTCCGGAAGTCCAGGAGTGTCCATTCAGTGTTTATCGCCAGTTACAGGATGAGGCCCCGGTATGGCAAATGCCCGGGACCAATGTGTTCGTTGTGACCCGATACAACGACATTCGGGAGATTATTCGCGATCCCGCCAGGTTCTCGAGCTCCTTCAGTGCGCTGCTCAATGCCGGTTCTTCCAACGAGGATATCACCGCCATCTATGAGCAGGGGTACGAGATGGTCGAGACGCTGCTGACCCAAGACCCTCCGCGGCACAGGGTGTATCGCAATTTAGTGAACAAGGTGTTCTCCAATAAGCGAATCGAAGGCATGCGCGGAGATATGCAGGCTATAGCCGATCAGCTGATTGACGAATGGATTGACGACGGAGAAGTGGACTTGCTCAACCGGCTCTGTGTGCCCTTGCCAATCTACGTCATAGCAGACCAGTTGGGTGTGCCGCGCTCCGAGCTGGCTTTGCTCAAGAAGTGGTCAGACGCGTCCACTTCGAGGCTGGGTCGGCTCGCCGATGAGGAGCAACAGATTCAGAACGCCAAAGACATCGTGGAATATCAGCATTACTTTGCGGACCTTATTGACCGCATGCGAGATCACCCTGAGGACAACATCATCTCTGATCTTGCCAACAACACAATTGATGAGGGCCGGTTGCTGACCAAGGCGGAGGCGCTGGGGATGATTCAGCAGATACTGGTGGCGGGCAACGAGACATCGACAAACGCGATCGCTGGGGGCGTCGTGTTGCTGATTGAAAACCCCGAGGAACAGGCAAAGCTGCGGGCCAATCCTGACCTGATACCTACCGCGGTCGAGGAAATTCTGAGGTTGGAAACGCCAACCTCAGGGATGTGGCGGCGCGCGACCCAAGACACGGAAATCGATGGCGTGGCCGTTCCTGAAGGGTCCTTTCTCATGGTGCGTTTTGCTGCGGGGAATCGTGACGAGTCGGTCTTTCCCTGCGCCGACGCCATGCAGGTTGACCGGGAGAATGCTGATAACCATATGGCGTTCGGTCAGGGAACCCACTTCTGTCTGGGCGCTCAGCTGGCGAGAACCGAGCTGCAGATTGCCATGACAACGTTGCTGCGACGCACCGATAACTGGGCGCTGGTAGAGGGTAAAAATTCGCTCAAGCACCACCCGAATGTATTGTTGCGCGGCTTGATGGATCTGCACATTTCCTTTGATAAAGTGGCGTGACGCCAACGATGTGCCGTGCTGTGGAGTAACCCATGAACAAGCCTGTTTTTCCGAGCTATCAGGAACTGCTGAATGAGGAGGCGGTCAGCGTTCCGGACGCTTTGCGTCTGGATACACAGCCCAACATCGCCAACGACATCATCGCCACGGACGTGTGGACGGATCGCGGGGTGTTTGAAAAAGAGGTGGAGCACCTCTGGCCCAAGGTTTGGCAGATGGTCTGTCGCGAGACCGCGCTGCAGAAAGCGGGCGACTACTATGTCTATGACATTGCGCGCTATTCAATCTTGCTGGTTCGCACTGAATCAGGAGAGCTAAAAGGGTTTCATAACTCCTGCCTGCATCGAGGCCGCGCGCTTAAGTCAGGTAAGGGAACCAGCCGTGAGTTGCGATGCCCTTATCATGGTTTCTGCTGGCATCTGGACGGATCCTTTAAAGAGGCATATTGCGACTGGGAGTTTGACCAGGCTCAGCTAGCCGATCTGACCCTGCCGGAAGTGCAGGTGACCACTTGGGGTGGCTGGGTGCTCATCAACATGGATTTGGATGCGCCGCCCTTCGAGGAATATGCCTCGGTACTCACCGAGCATTTTCAGCGTTGGACCCCTGAAGACCGGTACGTGTCTCTCCACGTTGAGAAGAAGATTGCCTGCAACTGGAAGATCGCCATGGAGGCCTTCATCGAGTCCTACCATGCCATTCAGACTCATCCCCAGATACTGTCCTTTACCGGCGGAGACAACTCCCAGTACGACGTGTTTGACGACCACCTGAGTCGCACCATTACCGCTCAGGGTATCCCCAATCCTGGGCAGGCCGATCGTTACAGCGTGCAGGAATCGGTCGAGGCGATGACAGGGCCCGGCGGATTTGAGCGGGCGCAAGAACTGACGGGATTGGATGCCGACACCATCACATCCCGGCAGGCCATTGGCGCGGTGCGCAGGGAGGAGTTCGCTGAGTTTATGAGTCCAGAGAAGCTGGCAACGGTCACCGATGCTGAGACCATGGATTCCATTCTTTATCTGGTGTTCCCCAATTTTGCGCCATGGGGAGGCTTCCAGAGCCAGATCACCTATCGCTATCGCCCAGATGGAATGAATCCAGATGGGTGCATCATGGACATTTACTTGCTGGATGGTTATGCGGCCGATCAACCAAGGCCAGCGGATGCCAAAACCATTCGGCTCGACTACGATCAGAAGTACGCTGACGCTGATGGACTAGGGTTGCTGGGTGCGCTGTTTGATCAGGATGCCGGTAACTTACCGGAGGTGCAGCGAGGGTTGATGGCGTCTAAAAGCCGGAAGGCGATTACGGCGAGCTATCAGGAGCTCCGTATTCGTCATTTCCATGAGACGCTGGCGAAGTATCTGGCAGGGGGAGATTGATCCCTTCAATGCGGGAGGCGGCTCGCGTCGCCTCACGGACGCGCTCAGTAGGCGAGCGCCATGCTGTCGCGGCCATCCTTTTCAGTGGCTCGCGCAAAACTGGGTAGGGCCTTCATCCGCGCTACCCACTCCATGCATCGCGGATGTTCAGCTTCGGTAATCATGTCGCGCTCCGCGCCGACAATCATGTTGTATGCAATCAGAAAATCCGCCGCTGAAACATGCTGGCCACCGAACCAGGGTGCGGTGGTGAGGTCTTTCTCCGCCATCTCTAGGATCCGGCTCAAGCGCGGCTGAATGAACAGATCGTCCAATCCATTGATGTAGAGTTTGACGAAGGGTTTCATGAAAAAGGGCAGGCGTTTTTGAGAAATCGTGGTGACTGTTTTCATCAACTGCAAAGGCATCATTGACCCCTGAGCAGCGTGCCACCAGAACAGATAACGCGTGCGCTCCGGTGAGTCAGGTCCGGGCCTCAGGTTTTGATGCGGGGCTCTATCGAGAATAAATTCCATGATCGCGCTACTTTCGGCCAGCGCTAAGTCCCCGCAAGTCATGACCGGGGCGGTGCCCAGCGGGGACAGCGCCTTGTATTCGTCGGGCGCCGCCATCGTCCTCGGGTCACGATCGTAAACCACCAGTTCGTAGGGGGCCTGTAGCTCCTCCAGCATCCACAAGACGCGAAAGGACTGGGAGTACTCGAGGTGGTGAAGTGTCAGCGTGTCAGTCATGGTCGAAACGGCGGTGCCCAAGAAAGGTCGTATCAGGCCCTATATACCGCCTTCACCCATCTTCGGATGTCTCGTCGCCCCACATATCGCGATGTATCGAAGGAGCTTACGAGTGAATTGCTCTAATTTGTGCGGATCTTGTTTTGTGGCGCACCAGTCTGATGCCTAAAAAATCTGATGTTCTTCAGTCATGAACACCCGTGACTGGCTGAAGTCGATAAACCGCGCCTCGTCTTCAATCAGTTTTGTTTGTGCCGCGACGCCCGTCGGTGAGGACATACCCTGCTCAAGCGCGGCCATTGTCTCCCACCACACCTCGGTCACTCCGTCATAGGGCGGTTGCAAGCCGCGGCTTTCAATCATGAGCTCGTTCAGCTCAGGCAGAACAGTATGACTCTGCACGTAGCGACTCGCACCGATCGCATCGGCGACAGACTTAACCAGTGGACCATGTTCCTCCAGCCAATAGCGATAAAAGCTGCCGCTGTCGATGTCGTCACGTTTTCTGAGGCAATAAACAAGTTTGATCATAGGAATGTGCGATCGCTCTAGGGTGTGGAGTGGGGCAGGGTTGATGGCCTCCCCGCCAGGACTCGAACCTGGAATCACCGCTTAGGAGGCGGTAGTTATATCCTGTTTAACTACAGGGAGAACGCTGCATTTTATCCTAAAGTGCTTGCGGCGCTACTCAATGCGGCCCTTGGCCTGCGAGTGTGGCGTCCTCGGTCTGTAAAAGATATTGGACCACCTCGTTCTCGCTGCCTCTGAAAACGGGCGGCTTGGTCCGATTATTCATTTGGTAGTCATACATGGGGTCGTAGTAACCGGTCAGTAGCTCGCTGATCCACGTTTTGTGTGTCTCGGGATTCCCGCGCTCATGTGCCGCTAGCGCGTCCTGCATGACGGCTTTGAGTTCCGCATAACGCTGCCCGCCAAGCCGTTTTTGAATGCGCTCAAGGGATTCGAGTAAGCCTGTGGCAAATCGCTCAAAGCCCCGGGCTGCGTCCTGAATCATCAGCTCCTCGAGATTCTGAAGGATGTAGTTCTCATAGGAATGCTCTACCCGCGCATCAACGCTGGCATCGAGTTGTATCCAATCGGCGTCGTGGCGCGCTGCTTGAAGCGAGAGGGGTAGGGCGCAGCGCCCGATTAATCGGCCCTCGTCCTCCAAGAGCAATTTTTGATGGCCGGCGTGGCGATGCTTGAGCAGTTGTACGCCAAGTGCCAGCTCAAAGCCGATTTGGGTGGGCTGCTCAGTGACCCTGCGCCCAAAGGCTGAGCCGCGATGATTGGCTAATCCTTCTAGGTCGACGCTGCCCGGGATAGGTGCTCCTGCACTACCCTCATTGAGGATGCGCGTTTTAGC
>JACETJ010000088.1 GCA_013911345.1 Congregibacter sp. | reverse complement strand
GGTCGGACCCGCCACCAATCACAATCTCGCCGCGGCTGGTTTGGTGCACATAACAGTGCAGCGCAGAAGAACTCACGTGTGGGTCTAGAAACGGCTTCACGGGCTGCGTCACCATCGCTTGCAGCGGGTACGCCACAATCGGGAGGTGAAATCCGGCCATTCTGGAGACGTCGGCACTGAGGCCCGAAACGGCCTGCACCACGCAGCCGCAAGATACCTTCCCACGATTGGTTTGCACCCCGGTGACGCGCCCCGCTTCGATATCGACGCCTGTCACTTCCGTCAGCTGATGCAGCTCTACGCCACGCTGGGTCGCGCCCTTAGCGTAACCCCAGGCGACCGCGTCGTGGCGCGCAGTGGCGCCATCGAGGTGCCAGAGACCCGCGAGTATCGGTAAACCAGCAGGATCTAGATTGAGCGAGGGCACCAACTCGCCCACTGCCTGGCGATCTATAAGCTCGGTGCGGCCACCAAAATGTTTGTTGACCTCAGCCCGCTGCCGGAACGCCCTGACCGTGGCATCGGTATGCGCCAGCGTCAGCTGCCCCCGCTGCGAATACATGATGTTGAAATCAAACTCGTTCGACAGCCGCTCATAAAGCTTCACCGACTCGGTGTAAAAGCGAACGCCCGCGGAGGTGAGGTAGTTCGAGCGAATCACCGCGGTGTTGCGCGCCGTATTGCCGCCACCCAAATAGGCTTTCTCCAGCACGGCAATGTTCGTAATGCCGTGATACTTGGCGAGGTAATACGCAGTCGCCACACCGTGCCCCCCGCCGCCGATAATCACCACGTCGTAATGCGACTTAAGATCAGTGGGCGCTGGCAGATCGGCGATTTGCTCGAAGGGGAAGTTTTTATTCAGCCCAAATTTTAGAAGTGAAAACGGCATAATCAGGCACCTTGCCCCGTGGGTAACACGGCGCAGATCGACACCGGCATCTTTCCAAGCTCAGCAAACAGGCAAACAGCGCTTTTCATTCCGCGGGCCCAGCACCGGAGCGAGATTCTTCAGACGCCTCCACCAGGGTCTTCGCAGCAAAGTTTTTAAGCTGCTGCCAAATCTCAGGATCGACGGCGAGTCCCTCCTCCAAAGCCTGCTGCTTAGCAGCAAGCAAGTCAGACTCATCGTGACGGGCAAGCAATTTGTACTCGTCCTCAGAACGAATGGTGGGCAACAAGTCGACATGATTCGCCATCAGGATCGTCACTCCATCATTAGGGACATCATCCTCGGGAATGTCAGCAAGCTCGTACACCCTAATGGACGGCACCGCAGAGCCAGCGCGAAAACCGACGACTTGCTCGGTAATAGGCGACTGCGAATGTCGCCAGAATGCAGTCACATTCATACCTCGGCTGGCGAGGCGGGCCAGATACCCCATAATGAGCTGCCGCTGACGGCAATGCCGAATCTTGATGACGGCGAGACCACGAATTCGCGCCTTCGCAAAAGCCAACTCCAGCGCCAGGTTACCGGAGGACAGTACGCTCATGTGTTGCCCGTCCACCACAGCCAGGTCTGCATCCTGATAGATCACGTTGGGTCGGGCTGAGGCCGCGGATGCCACCACGCACTCAAGCGCCTCACTCAGCTCTTTCATCCCGTCAAGCCTGTAGCTCTGCATCCAAGCCACCATCGCCGCAGCGTCGTCGGCATGCCCTGGCGTGAACCCCATACCCATAAAAGCCTTTCGACAAACCGACTGTAGCTCATTGAGGGAGATCTTCATTGTGAGGCGGTCATCCGCTCAGCACCGGGCGCCACTGGGAAGCTCCAATCATCAAACGCCTGCGGGGACACAGAGCTGTCCTGGTAATCGCTCAACAGCGGCGCTCCTTGGAAAAAAGTGACGCGCACCCATCGGTCGCCTTTAGGATCGAAGCGGTGCGCACCCAGAAACGACAGTTTGGCGCGCAACAAATGCATGGGCTTCATGTCGCGGTGCCACAAATTGGCCCTGATCTCCCCATAAACACTAGCGGCCATGCTCTGTATGCGACGTATGACTCGCATATGCTCGGGAAACGCCATCAGTAAGTCGATGGTTAGCGCCCGTGGCTGTGCCTCCAACAAATCGACAAGATCTCGGTAGACACGCTGTGCGGCGGGGGCGATAGCGAGCGCAAGCTCTTTCTCTTCCCCCAATTCTTCCCCTCGCACACCCAGCCGCGGCTCCTCTTTTTCCGCCGACTGATACCAAAACCAATACCGAGCATCCTCGCATTCGTAATCAGCATAGATCGCCCAATCAAAATGAGTCTCAAGAATCTGTTTGAGCTGGATCAGAGGCATATCGGGCGTCAGATCCAGGTTCTCGTCGGCACCCATCGCGTCATTCAGCGCATCGACTTGCTGAGGATAAAGCTCGATCAGCAGCGTATTGAGCAGTTCCTGAGTCTCGAGTGACAGTTGCGTCTGCGCCCAGTCCAACAACTGTTGCCAGAGGACTTCATCGAGCGGCACCAGCTCCAACCAAGCTATGACCTGCGTGAGCTCCTCATGCGCTTCGCTATTGCGCACCCCTTGCGGCACATCTTCAACATGGGCATCGGCTAAGTACGCGGCTGCCCGACGGCACAGCGCCAGCAACCTGTCCCGATCGTGCTCGCTTGGCGGTTGCGCAACCGACACAGCCAGCGCTCGCTCTCTAACCCAAACCCACTGACTGATGAGTTGGGGGTGATTGATCAGAAAAGGGGCCATGCCCAGCCCAGTGGAATTGCCGATTCCCAGGTACCGTCGCGCATCGGGGTGCAATGCCGCCGCGCGGCCCGGGTCTCTCTGTCTCGCGATGTGCTCGACCTGATCCACTGAAAATTCTCTGAGCATATAGACAGCCGCCATCTGCGCAGAGAAAGGCTGCCAAAAGTCCTGATAGCCCTTAATACGATCGAAATCGGCAATGCCAAACTTACCGTTACCGTAAACGGCGGTGGTTCGATACAGATACCCAGCTTCTTTCAGATGCTCAATGTCCGGTTGCTGGCCCGATGCCAATGCTGCTGAAACGGTCTCGAAGGCACGCATCGACTTGTTCGCTCGGGAAATGACCAACAATCTCGGATTCTGACGACCTGCTTCTTGCAAAGGCACGTTAGCGGACAACCCAGACATCAGGTCAGCATCTACCTCGCCCTCCAACAGGCAAAAGGTGAGATCCCAAGCCTCGGCGATGACCCGATCGGTGCGCTGAGCATCTTCTAGATGCCGAGAGAAAACCACCACATGGTAGCGATACGCGGGTGTCTGCAGGCAGTAAATCGCAAAACCATGACCGTTCTCGTCTAGCTCAAACTGTGAGCGAGACATCTGCCATTGTTGCTCGAACATCATGCGCGTGAGCCGTCGTGCGAAGCTCAGTCGTGTCGGTGAAAACGACCCCAGCCGCTCAAGATCCATAACAGTCGCGGGTGATCGGAGCGACAGCGTGGCGTCTTCAACAGTTGGGGTCAGCTGAGTCATGGTTCGGCGCCGCTTTCCAATGAAGCAAACGAAGACTGCGCGGCACGCTCGAGCAGGTCGACCCAATTGCCGCCCATGATCAAACCCAACTCCTCCTCAGAAAAACCTTTGGCACGGAGCGCACTCACGATACCCGGAAAATCCCGATTATCCGCAAACCAACTGAGCGGTTCGGGCCAGCCTGCGTCACTTGCAGAGCCTTCGCCGTAATCCATGACCTTCGACCAGCGGCCGACGCGCATCCACTCCAACACGGACTGCGGCTGGGCCTGACATAAATCCGAGCCAAAGCCGATGCGATTGACACCCATTCGCTCAGCCGTCCAGGCGACCATGTCAGCAAAGCTTTCCAGCGTGCACTGCGGGCCGTCCTTGAGGTGGAAGGGGTAGAGCGAGAAGCCCAACAAGCCCTCATTCGCTGCGACCGCATCCAGCACCTTGTCGGACTTATTGCGGAGCGCCGGATGGAAGTGACTGGGGTTCGCGTGGGAAATGATGACCGGCTGCTCAGAATAGTCGATCGCTTCCAACGTAGAACGCTCGGCGCTGTGCGACATATCGACCACCATGCCCACCCGGTTCATCTCGCGGATGACCTGCTGCCCAAAGCGGGTCAGCCCGCTGTCCTCTTCCTCATAGCAACCGCAGGCCAGCAGGCTCTGATTGTTGTAAGTGAGCTGCATGATCATGAGACCAAGCCGCCGCATCACCTCAACCAGACGGATCTCGTCTTCGATAGGTGAGCAGTTCTGCGCACCGAAAATAATGCCGATGCGCCCTTCTGCCTTGGCGCGATCAATATCCGCAGGCTCATAGACCGGCCGAATCAGATCGGGGTGGGCCTCAAAGCGCTGATTCCACTCACCGAAGCGTGTCAGCGTCTCGCGGGTATTCTCGTGGTAGGCAATCGTGACGTGCACCGCATTCAGGCCGCCTTCGTGCATTTGCTCGAAGATCTCGCGCGACCACGCCGAGTACTGCAGGCCGTCGATGACTGTCCAGTCTGGATTCACAATCGCTCCGGCGTCAGGCCTGAAGGTAGGTCGTTTTGACGGTGGTGTAGAACTCACGAGCGTATTGGCCCTGCTCACGCGGGCCAAAGCTGGAGTCCTTTCGCCCGCCAAAGGGCACATGATAGTCGGTTCCCGCCGTTGGCAGATTCACCATCACACAGCCACTCACGGCGCGCTTTTTGAAATCAGAAGCCGTCGCCAGCGACTGCGTCACGATGCCGGCAGTCAGACCAAAATTCGTATCGTTGAGTATCGACAGCGCGTGTTCGTAGTCTTTTGCGCGGATCACGCAGGCGATGGGCGCGAACAGCTCTTCGCGATTGATCGCCATGTCGTTGTCGGTATCGATAAACAGCGCGGGTGACATGTAATAGCCGGGCGTGGGCATCTCCAATGGCTCGCCACCACACAGTAGTGTTGCCCCGTCCTTTTGGCCGCGCTCAATCCAGGCAAGGTTCTCTGCAAGTTGCACTTCCGAGGCAACCGGGCCCATATCGACCCCCTCTTCCAGTGCGTGCCCGACCGTAACGGCAGCCAACTTGGCCTGCAATTTTTCGACAAAAGCATCGTGCACACTTTCATCTACAATCAGACGCGATGACGCAGTGCACTTTTGGCCAGTGCCACTGTAAGCCCCGACAAACGCAGCGTTTACCGCCACATCCAGATCAGCATCGGCAGCCACGATTAACGCGTTTTTAGATCCCATTTCGAGCTGGCACTTCACGAGGTTCGCAGCGGTCGCGGCCGCGACTTGCTTGCCGACCGGCAGCGAGCCCGTGAATGACACCGCATGAATTTGGTCGCTGTGAATGATTTGATCACCCACCGCTCCGCCACTGCCCATCAGGAGATTGAAGGTGCCATCGGGTAGACCTTGCCTGGAGATAATCTCGGTCAGTGCCCAAGCACTGGCAGGCACGAGGTTCGCGGGTTTAAAGATCACGGCGTTACCAAAAGCCAGCGCCGGCGCGATTTTCCAAACCGCAGTCGCCATGGGAAAGTTCCACGGGCTAATAATCGCCACAACACCCACAGGCTCGCGACGTGTCTCAATCTCTACGCCCGGGCGCACCGAATCAGCTCGGTCATCGATCTGGCGATGCACCTCGGCGGCAAAGTAATGGAAGAACTGTCCAGATCGGTAGACTTCACCGACACCCTCCGCGCGGGTTTTGCCCTCTTCGCGGGCCAGCAATTCGCCGAGCTCGCCGCTACGCTCGATCAACTCGGTGCCAATCGCCATGAGTACCTGATAGCGGGCCTCCATTGGGGACACGCCCCACTCAGCGACCGCACGATTGGCTGCCTCGAGCGCCATATCAACTTGGCCGGCATTGGCCTGCGCATACTCACCAATGACATCGTTGACGTCAGAGGGGCTTCTGTTGGTCACCGTATCGCTGGTGTTGATCCATTTGCCGTCGATGAACAGGCCGTATTGATCCGCCATAAGAGGCGCTCCTGAATGTTGAAAATAATGAGGTGCTGGGGCCTCGAACCCGCCGACGATGCTACTCCTAGCGCCCCACAATTGATATCACCCAAGCTACTCCGGTGGGGTTATAAACGGTCATAAAAC
>JACETJ010000087.1 GCA_013911345.1 Congregibacter sp. | reverse complement strand
GGCTAAAACACCTGGCTTCACGGCGAATCTTGCGCTGACCTACAGCAACTCCATAGGGAGCTGGGGTGATTTCGAGGGTACTCTCAGTTATACCCACCGCGGTGACTTCAGGCACCGTATTTTTAATAACCCCACTACTGACGAAGTCGACGGTTACGACACCTTCGACTTGGTGCTGCGTTTCTCGCCGACCGACGCCAACTGGCGGGTCGAGCTGATTGGCAAAAACCTGACAGACGAGGACGGCATTAATGCGCGCTTTACCGACGTATTTGGTGTTGGCGCCACGGGTGATCAGTTCATCCCGCCGCGTCAGCTAATGGCTCGCATAGGCATCGATTTCTGAACAAAAGCAGCTTTTGATAAAGAGGCAGATGGTGGACCGGTTTTTCAAACTCTCTGAATCAAATACCACCGTTGGCATTGAGCTGAGCGCAGGCCTCACCACGTTCATGGCCATGGCGTATATCGCCTTTGTGAATCCGCAAATGATGGCCTCGGCGGGTATGGAGCAAGGCGCGGCGTTTGTCGCTACCTGCATTGCGGCGGCAGTGGCCTGCTTCTTTATGGGGCTCTATGCAAACTGGCCGGTAGGTCTCGCGCCGGGCATGGGGCTTAACGCTTTCTTTACCTACACCATCGTCGGCGATATGGGTTACCCATGGCAGACCGCACTGGGTGCGGTCTTTATTGCGGGCATCCTGTTCGTAATCCTAACTGTCACTCGACTCAGAGAGTGGATGCTGGTCAGCATTCCCTGGAACCTGCGCATCGCGATGGGAGCAGGCATCGGACTTTTCGTGGGCATGATTGGGTTACGTAATGGCGGGCTGATCGTCGACCACCCGGCCACCCTACTCTCGCTCGGTAATTTTCAGATCACCGAAACCCTGCTGGCCGCATTGGGCTTTCTCATCATTACCGGGCTGGCCACGCGGCGCTTTCCCGGGGCCATTTTGCTCGGCATTCTGCTGGTCACCGTCGTCGGATTGAGCTTAGGCGCGGTGCAATATCAGGGAGTCATGTCCGTGCCGCCCTCCATCTCACCCGTGCTTGGCCAGCTGGATATCGCCGCTGCGCTGGACGTTGCGATGATCAGCGCTATCGCGTCCATTCTGTTTGTGAACCTGTTCGACACGGCTGGCACCTTGGTAGGTGTGGCGACACAGGCGGGACTCACCAAGGCCGATGGCAGCATTGAGAATCTCGACAGAGCGCTCAAGGCAGACAGCACAAGCAGCGTGGCGGGGGCATTTGTGGGCTGCGCGCCGGTGACCTCCTACGTAGAAAGTGCAGCGGGTGTCGCTGCAGGGGGCAAAACCGGTCTCACGGCCTGCGCCGTGGGCGTGCTGTTTTTAGCGATGATCTTTTTCGCACCGCTAGCGAGCATGATTCCGCCTTTTGCTACTGCCGGCGCATTGCTCTACGTAGCGCTCCTGATGATGTCGGGGATGCAGCACCTCACCTGGTCCGACCCCACCGAACTCCTGCCCGCGCTCCTCACCATCATTATGGTGCCGCTGTCTTTCTCCATAGCGAACGGCATCGCAGCCGGGTTTTTAAGCTACGTGGTGTTAAAGGTGATCGCCGGAAAAAGTGCCGATGTCAGTGCCGCGGCGTGGGTAATGGCATTGATTTTTACGGCTCGCTTCGCCTTTGTCTAAGGCCGGACTGGGTGCTCAACAGCAAACCGTATGGCTGCCACCATGCCGCTCAAAATCGTGAGTTCGCGGCAACTAAGATGTGATGCGATCCTTGATGATCTCGTAAAGGGCGGGCCTGTGCTCTCGGATTTCCTCTACCGTGAGTCCCTCCAATGAGTGGGGATACATCAGCCAGGCATCGGTCTCCTCCAGGAAATACTCAGGCACGCGATCTACCTCCCGACGGCTAGGCTTGTAGTACGGCACCGCCACCCGAATGTCAGAGGGCGTGTTAAGTCGAGCCAGCGAGGTCAGTCGCTCAATGACCGCATCGACCGTACGACCGGTATCAAAAACGTCATCCACGATTAACAGCTTGTCTTCCGCGGTAACGTTTTTGATCAGGTAGTTGAGCCCATGCACCCGTATACCACCCAATCTCTGATCTATGCCGGCGTCATATGAGGACGTGCGAATCGCGATGTGATCGGTCTCGATGCCGCTATGGGCCAAAAACTCCTGCACAGCGATACCAATAGGCACCCCTCCCCGCCAGATGGCAATGATCACCGTTGGTTCGAATCCGCTAGAGAACACGCGCTCCGCAAGACGGAACGAGTCCACTAACAGCTGGTCAGCCGAGAGATACTGCTTGTCACTCATTGTGTCGAGATTCTCACCGCAGAGAGGGTATAGTCACCGCTGAAGTTCGCCAGACGGTATGTGCGAGACGTTAACGTGAAAAAGCAATTTATTGAAGAGCAACAGCTGCTTGAAGAGGCCTTCAGGCTCGCGGTCACTATCTTCGACAGCGGTTTTCGGCCCGATTTTATTGTGGGCATCTGGCGGGGCGGATCAACGGTCGGCATCTATGTTCAAGAATGCCTCCAGTATCTTGGCGTTAAGACCGACCATATCTCTATCAGAACCTCGTACCGCGGCCAGCCCAGTTACGGTGAGCTTTTGGACAATCCTGAGCGTATTCGGGTGCATGGCCTGCAGTATCTGTTTGAAAACCTGAATCGCAGTGACAAGCTGCTCATCGTCGACGATGTCTTCAGCTCCGGTTATAACGTTGAGGCGGTCATCACCCGACTCAAAGCAAAGTGCCGACGGAATATGCCCGACGAAGTCCGCGTGGCGGTTCCCTACTACAAACCCAGTAACAATCTGAGTGGCCGCAAACCCGACTACTTTTTGCACACCACCGAGGATTGGCTAGTGTTGCCTTACGAACTGCAGGGTCTAACACCTGAAGAGATTGCCGAGCATAAGCCCGACGTGGCCACTATTTTAAGCACGATACAACAGGGCGCTTAGTAGCCCAGAACCTCTGAAGGGATCAACAACAAACCAACGCACGGGAAGGAGAACAATGATGGCCGAATGTGGATGCGGACGAAGCCCAACAGGGCAATGCATTGGCTGGCACAACCTGTCTGAAGAGGAGTACCAGCAAAAACTGAAAGAGCACCAAGAGAAAGCGGCAGAAGAAAAAGACGAAGGCTGAACCGCCGACTTCGGGCCCTACTGTCATTCATGTTATGAAACGAGCTATCAATGCCTGAGGGCCCCGAAATCCGCCTTGCCGCTGACAAAATTGAGGCGGTGCTGAAAGACAAACCGGCCGAGCGCATTGAGTTTGGTCTTGCGCCACTCAAACGGTATACCAAACCCCTTACCGGCAGCACGGTCCTGTCTCTGGAAACCCGGGGCAAGGCGCTGCTCACGCATTTCGACTCGGGCTATACCATCTACTCTCATAATCAGCTTTACGGCGTATGGCGGGTCGTAAAGCGCGACAAGCTGCCCAAAACCAACCGGCAGCTGCGACTCGCCATTCATACCGAACGGCATAGCGCCCTCCTCTACAGCGCATCCGACATCAGCGTCTGGAAGACAGAGAAAATAGAGGCGCATCCGTTTCTGCAGCGTATTGGGCCCGACATTCTCAATCCCAACCTCACCTGGCGAGAAGTCGCGGAACGACTTCAAAGCAAGGCCTTTTCCGGCAGAGCCCTGAACTCCGTCTATCTGGACCAGGCGTTTCTGGCTGGACTGGGCAATTACCTGAGAAGCGAGATTTTATTTGTCGCGGGAATTGATCCGGCAAAAAAAGCGCGCGAGCTGAGCAAGGGCGAGATCGGCAAGCTAGCGCGCGCGACTCTGGATATCAGCCAACGCAGCTATGCACTGAGGGGCGTAACAATCCCAGACCGCCAATACAAAGCATTGAAGAAAAAAGGTGTCAGCTATGGCAAGGCACGCTTCTTTGTTTTCAGCCGTGCCAACCAGCCATGCCGTGTGTGCGAAACCAAAATTCAGCGCTCAACCGCCAACTCTCGGCGGATCTACACCTGCGCAAGCTGTCAGCCTAATGACTAAACGGGCTCAGCCTGAAATCGCATTGCTCAGTCATCGCATGGCTGATGACGCGTTATCTGCTCGCTCAACTCCGCCCTAAACTTATTAGGATCCCCCGATGCTCCAATTTTTCTTTTTAATCATTGATGTCGTGATCGCCGTGGCATTCATCGCAGGGCCCTGGGTCATCCTGACAAAACTCAATGTTCAGTGGCCTAACTGGCTAAAGGACGGCATCGTGGGGGTGATTGTTTTCGTTATCTGGGCGGGCGTCGCACTGTACCTCGCCACGCAAACGATTATTTGGCTGGGCTTCGTGCCCTAACGCATCTGTTTTCGCCGCCGGCCCCCCAACGCTCAGAGGGGCATCAGAGCAGCGGGCTTGCACCTTACGGTCACCTTCTGCTGCTGACCCCAGCATGATACGTGGCTAGAATCAGAGACGAGCATTACAGGGAGTGGCTATGAAAGATCGGATATTTATCGTGCTGTCGTGGATAGCGTTCGCTCATGCATTGATTGTGCTGGCTGGCGTGCTGGATGGGATGAATAGCGCCCTGCCGATCCCCACCAGCGAAGTGGGTCGCTTTTACAGTGACTACGTCTCAACCGTATTCGCCGGCGAGGAGATCATCGCTTACGCTGTGTCTCCAGCCATTTGGCTCTTGAGTTACGTGACCACTGGCGCACCCAGAATCCTGCCTTGGAGAAAATAAAGCGATTACTCATCACAGAGGAGCTAAACAGATGAAAATTGAAGGTGGATGTTATTGCGGCGAGGTCCGCTACAGCTTTGAGGGCGAGCCGGGGCCGGCGATGCAATGTCACTGCAGAGAGTGCCAATACATTACGGGCGGTAATCCCAACGTATTCGTCATGATTCCCGAGTCCGGGCTTCACTTCACCCAGGGTGAACTGAACTCATTCCAGCGCACCGATATTGAAAATGCCGTGACCCGACACTTCTGCCCGAGCTGCGGCACTGCCGTCGGTACCACCACGCCCGGCGCACCCGGCGTTTTTGTGATGAAGGTCGGTACCATGGATGATGCCGCGTTCTTCAAACCAGACATGGCGATCTTCGCCAAAGATGCAAAGTCTTTTCATCACATCCCAGACGACCTACCGAGCTTTGAGGAGCTCCCTCCGGGTTTTTGAGTGCTCTCCAACGCCCGCGACAATGTCGCCCGGACTTGGCAGTTCAGAGCAGTCGCAAATACGAGAGTCGAGCAGTGAACCTGTTGAGGTACATCATTAGCGTTCTTCGAGCATTCCTGGGAGTACAAAGCTCGGAGAACCGCGATAGAGACTTTGATCAGGGCAACCCCATCATCTTCGCTGCACTAGCCATTGCTCTCACCATGATGTTTGTCGCCGGTCTGTTTTTATTCGTCAACCACATCGTGCTTGGATAACGAGCGCGCTATTCGCCGTCCAGAGGACTCTATAGCGCTGAATAGAAAGCAGACATCAAGCTAGGCGCACTTACCCTGATATGCTCTCCCCCACATCCGTGGCATCTGGCAATAAATATGAAAGCTGAACTTCAAGAAGTGATGAACATGTTGCGAAAGCTTCAAGGAGCCATCGATTTCGGCAATGCACCCATGGCTGAGCGAGAAGAGCTTGCCGGTGATGTCACCGAGATTATGGATGCGCTATTCGAGGTGATGAAGAAGCTGCCCGACGAGTAGCTCCCGGGGCTACGCACCCCAACCCATCTCTAAAACCAAACCTTGGCTACCAGGTTGTGCCGCGACGGTGCCGACATGACCATGACCCGCTGACATGAGGGAATCATTGCCTGGAATATTGGAGGCTCGGGTCGGAATCGAACCGGCGTTGACGGATTTGCAATCCGCTGCATAACCACTCTGCCACCGAGCCAGGGGGCAACGTCTTTAGACGAGTGCTGGCGGGGGTCCCCGCCGAGGCCGCGGATTATACACACCCGCCGATAAAATCGGGAAATTGCCGGCGATTTTTTCGGGGATGACTTCGTCTGGGCAGCCGCTATAGTTGGCGCACCTAAAACATAACAAGAGACAAATTATGCCC
>JACETJ010000086.1 GCA_013911345.1 Congregibacter sp. | reverse complement strand
GTTAGTTATCAAACGACCCTTCATCACTCAGTAGGTGGTGGGATATAGAGGCGGCGGTCCCAAGGGATTACTGAGATATCAAAAGGAATCACGTAGCGCTTATGGGGAAGTCAGAGCACATCTCAACGCCGATGGCAGACGCCAATCTGAATGCCTGCCACCCCAGCCACCAGATTCTCTTTGAGCCCGTTCAAATCGGCCCGGTGACGGCACCCAATCGCTTCTATCAGGTGCCCCATGCGAGCGGCATGACCGAGACCCACCCCCGTGTGCGCGCAGCGTTCCGCGAGACCAAAGCCGAGGGTGGCTGGGGCGTTGTGAGCACGGGCGCAGTCTCGATTCACCCTAGCTCAGACGACTCACCTCTGCCCTTCGCACGACTGTGGAGCGATGCTGACATCGCCTCCCACGCGCTATCCACCGAGGCCATTCACCGTCATGGAAGCCTCGCCGCCGTTGAGCTTTGGCATGGCGGCGCGGCAGTCATGAACCGGACCTCGCGCCTGCCGCCGTTATCCCCCTCAGGCATTTCCTGGGCAGCCACCCACGTGGGCTTTATGGGACAGCTGCGACCCAAGAAAATGACCGGTGCCGACATCGACGAGGTATTGCATTGGCAGCGACTCGCAACGCGGCGCGCCCTCGATGCGGGCTTCGACATTCTCTATGTCTACGCCGGCATGGGTTACCTCGGCTACGAGTTTCTGTTGCCAGAGTACAACCACCGCGACGACGGCTATGGCGGCGCACTGGAGAACCGCGTGCGCTTCGTGCGGGAAATGCTGCAGGTGACACGCGACGAGGCCGGCAGTCGCGCGGCCGTGGCGCTGCGCATCAGCCTTGAAGAACTGCGGGGCAAGGCCAGTGACCATTATGAAAGCGAGGCCCACGGCGTGGTCAGCCTGCTCTCTGACGTGCCCGATCTGTGGGATGTAAAAATGGATTCGAGCCCCACGGACTGCGGTGCCTCGCGGTTCAGGCCTGAGGGCGCTCATGAGCCCATCATCGACTTTGTGAAGCGGGTGACCGATCGTCCGGTGGTCGGCGTGGGACGCTTTACCTCACCCGACACCATGGTGTCGCAGATCCGCCGCGGCGTGCTCGATTTGATCGGCGGCGCACGCGCCAGCATTGCCGACCCCTTCCTGCCCAACAAAATCCGCGAAGGCAACAGTGACTCCATCCGCGAGTGCATTGGCTGCAACATCTGCATCGCCAGCTGGCATGACGGCGTGCCGGTGCGCTGCACCCAGAACGCCACTGCAGGCGAAGAATGGCGCCGCGGCTGGCACCCAGAGCGATTTACGAAGGCCTCTGAGCCGAGCAACGTGCTGGTGGTGGGCGGCGGCCCCGCCGGATTGGAAGCCGCGCTGGTCGCAGCCAAACAAGGCTTCGAGGTCACCATCGCCGAGCAGACCGATGACTGGGGCGGCCGGGTACTGCAAGAAAGTCAGCTCCCCGGCATGGCCACCTGGCGCAGGGTTCGCGACTACCGCGTGTGGGCGCTCTCACAAATGGGCAACGTGTCGATGTACACCAACAGCGAACTCGATGCCGAGGCCGCGTTGAGCTTTGGTGCCGACCACATTGCGGTTGCTACGGGGGCGCGTTGGACCAGGCGGCTTTATTCCGCGCTCGAGATCCCAGCAACGCCCCTCGATCTGCCTCAAATATTGACCCCGGAAGACGTCTTCGCCGGCACCGTCTCGGCGGATCGGGTGCTGGTCTTTGACTACGACAACTACTATTTGGGTGGCGTTATCGCCGAGCACTTGGCCGAGCAAGGCAAAGCCGTGAGTTATGCCACCCCTGCGGGGCATGCCTCCGCCTGGACCTTCATGACCAATGAGCTGCCCTTTGTGTATCAGGCGCTCGCGCGCCGAAGCGTCGCCATCCACACCACGACCAACCTGATAGATTTCGATGGCAATCGGGCGGCACTGCAGAACCTCTTCAATGCCACGCCGCTTGAGGTCGAGGTCGATGCCGTGGTGATGGTCGGTCACCGGGAGCCAGAGGACGCGCTCTACCAATCATTAATCGATGGCGCGTCCGCTAGCGGTTCACCCGCGATCCAGTTATTGGGTGACGCCCTCGCACCCGGCGCTATCGTGCACGCAGTGCACAGCGGTCACAGCTTTGCCCGAGGGCTGATCGAGACAGACACGCTGTATTTGCGCGATGAGCCAGTAGTGCCGGCCGAGCCCACCAAGGTCTTCCCCCAGCGGTGAGCACCAAACAGCCCTCTACGCTGGCATCACTCGAGAAAACGCTGCCACGGGCCAGCTATCTCGATGCGGCCGAATTTCAGCGCGAATATGCCGCTATATTCGAGTCGGGTTGGGTGTGTGTGGGCCGGGGCGATACGCTGACCGAACCAGGTGATTATCTGGCCATACGACTCCAAGAGCAGTCGCTGCTGGTGGTCAGAACTGACAAAAATGAACTGAGTGCTTTCTATAACGTCTGCCGGCACCGCGGCACGGAACTCGTCCCACTCAAAGAACCCGGCCCGGTCAGCGGTCAGTTTTCTCGCAGCATTGTTTGCCCTTACCACGCATGGAGCTACCACCTCGACGGCCGGCTACGGGGCACCCCCCATTTGGCCATCGACACCGACGGCGTTTCGCTCCACACCATCCTACTGGCTGAGTGGGGCGGTTTTATTTTTATTTGCCTCGCACCCAATCATGACGAACCGCTCGCAGAGACGTTGGGCGACGGCACCGCGCGATTACAGCGCTACCCGCTTGCTGACCTCAAAGTGGGTCACACCATCACCTACGACGTAGACGCAAATTGGAAAGTCATCGTCGAGAATTACAACGAGTGCTACCACTGCGGCCCGATCCATCCTGAGCTGTGCCAAATTGTGCCGGCCTTCAAACAGGGCGGCGGCAACGAGCTCGATTGGGACGACGGGGTGCCGCACCGTGACGGCGCCAACACGTTTACCGCCTCGGGCACCACTACAAGAGCGCCTTTCCACGGCCTCAGCGAGACCGAGAAAACCCATCACAAGGGCGAGCTCTTCTACCCCAACCTGATGCTGAGTCTGTCGATGGACCACGTTGCCGCGTTCTACCTGTGGCCGCAGAGCGCGGGTCATACCCGGATTCAATGCGACTTTCTGTTCCATCCGGATGAGCTCAGCAAACCCAACTTTGACGGCTCAGATGCCGTTGAATTCTGGGATGTGGTGAACCAACAGGACTGGCGTATCTGCGAGAGCGTGCAGCGCGGCATGCAAAACAAGGTGTTCCAACACGGCTACTACGCGCCGATGGAAGACTACAGCCTCGATATCCGGCGCTACGTACATACAAAACTCGACCAGGCTGACAGCGAGTGCTCGTGAGTCGGTTACCCACGCGTTGGCGCTTGTTCAGCGTGCTGTTTTTATTGAGCTTCCTCTCTTATCTGATGCGCCAGAACATCCACGTGGCGGGCGAATTCATGATGCCCGAGCTTGGCATCAGCGAGATCGAGATGGGCTGGATTTATGCCGCTTTTATTTGGGGTTACGCGCTGTGCCAGCTGCCGGGTGGGGTATTCGGCAAACTGCTTGGACCGCGGGTGGCGCTGACCTGCGCAGGTGTAGTCTGGGTCATCACCACAGGCCTGACCGGATGGCTCCCGGGTGAGGTGTTTACAACCGGCGCGGGAGTGATCGGTTGTTTGCTAGTGGTGCGGTTTTTTGTGGGCGTCGCCCATGCGCCGATCTACCCAATTCAGGCGGCGGTCGTGGAGCGTTGGTTCCCAGTGGGCCAATGGGCGCTGCCCAATGCGGTGGGCAGTACCGGTCTGACACTCGGCGCTGCGCTGGCGCAACCGGTGGTCGCGATAGTGATGGTGTATTGGGGCTGGCGGGCTTCGTTTTATGTGTTCATCCCGCTGGGCGTCGTGCTGTTCTGGCTTTGGTGGCGCTATTCTACTGACGACCCCGCCGAGCACCCTGCCATGACCGACGCCGAGCTGGCACACATTCAGGCGGACCGCGAACAACTCACCCCCAACGCAGGATTCGGCGCGTGGCGGCAACTCATTCGCAACCGCGACACGTTACTGCTGACATGCGCCTACTTCGCCGAGAACTGTATTTTCTACTTGTTCTTCACTTGGTTCTTTCACTATCTGGTGACCGAACTGGGCTTCAGCATCCTAGAAACTGGTTTTCTGGCATCACTGCCCTGGCTCTGCGGCGCCGTGATGGCCTCGGTAGGGGGCTACGCCTGCGACACACTCTGCGCCCGGCTCGGACCGCGGCTAGGGTGTCGCATACCTGCCATTACCGGGCTCATTGGCGCGGGGATTTTCCTGTACGCGGGCCTATATGCCAGCTCTCCCTATACCGCGGTTGTGTTGCTGTCACTGTGTTTTGCCAGTACCCAGCTCACCGAAGGCGCCTACTGGTCAGCTCAGACCTATGTCGCCGGGCCCTACACGGCCCCTGCCTGTGGGGTGATGAATACAGGGGGCAACTTTGCGGGCATCGTGGTGGCACCGCTGATGCCTTACTTGGCCAGTCACGTGGGTTGGGAGGCCGCCCTCTCGACCGGCACAATTATGGCCTTTGTGGGCGCCGCGCTGTGGCTGTTTATTCGCGCCGACCGACCCTTCGTTCCGAACACCGCGTCCGCCTGATTCGGTGCCGATGCGCGCCACATTATTTGAGGGCTTTGATCGCCACCATCAACCAGCTCAGCATCAAAAACAGCCCTCCAACGGGTGTAATCATCGCCAACTGCGTGATGTCTGACAGCACCAGCGCGTAAAGCGAGAAAGAGAACAGTAAGACGCCCGCAGTGAAACCGATAATGGGCAACCGCCATCGGCTCTCACCTGTCTGCGAATGCAGCGACAGCGCCAAAATGACGGCAGCATGAATCAGATGGTACTGCGCCGCCGTCTCCCAAATCTCTATGCGCTCTGGCGACACCGATGCTTGAATGGCGTGCGCACCAAACGCACCAGCAGCCACTCCGGTCACACCGAGTAAGCCAGCAGCCACCAGTGGAGATTTCATTGCCGGCAACCCGTCACGATGTTGACGTCCGGCCCTCTTCGCGGGGGATTCGCCAGGGCTTGCCCTCACATTTCCCTTTGTTGGGGCAATCCACAGTGCACCCGCGACAGGGCAGCACCTCAGCTGGGGGGGATTGGTTTGTGTCGCTCATCGTACTTCCTCGTATCCAGAGTCGGACTGTAGCCGATCCGACGCTTCAGGGCACAGGTAATACCGAGACCACCGCAGTTATCGCGCTCTGCCATTGTTTATGGGAACGACTGAATAACATCCGAAACCCGCAAACTGCAGTAGAATCCAACCATCGACAGGCTTCACGGGTAGAACAGACACCCCTGAATGGCTGTGTCTTACTTGGTTGGCAGCAAATAGTGGCCCCTGCGCCGAGAGAAACCGCTGATATGACTCGGACTATTTTCTACATGGCTCTGCTCTTGAACACGGTAGTCCTGCCGCAGCTCCTCATAGGTTGTGATGGCACTGAGCAGACGGGCGGACCCCGGTTCGGCGGCCAGGGCGGCGGTGTGCCGGTGCTGACCGAACCTGTTCAGCTCAGCGAGCTAGAAGAGACTTTGACCTCGGTGGGCACTGCGCGCGCGCTGAAGTCGGTAACGGTATTCGCCGAAACCACGGGCCGTGTGACGGCAGTCGCCATCGAGGCAGATGGCGAGGTCGCTGCGGGAGATCTGCTTTTGCAACTCGATGACCGTGATGAGCAGCTGGCCGTCGAGCTCGCTACCGTCCAGCTGGCAGACGCTGACCGATTAGTAAAACGCTACACCACCGTCAATGCCCGCGATGCCAATATCCCCGAGAGCCAGCTCGATGACGCGAGAGCCGCAGTCGACAGCGCCCGCATCGCGCTAGAACAGGCGAGAGTTGATCTGGATCGACGGCAAATCACCGCGCCCTTTGCGGGCCGGGTGGGACTAACCGAGATCGATGTTGGCGATCGTATCGATACCAACACGCTGGTCACCACCATAGATGACCGACAAGTACTGCTAATCAATTTTTCGGTACCGGAAGTGTATGTGGAGCGCGTACAGCGGGGTACGCCTG
>JACETJ010000085.1 GCA_013911345.1 Congregibacter sp. | reverse complement strand
GTGTGTTTCAGATCGAGTCGCGCGCGCAAATGTCGATGCTGCCACGACTGAAACCCGCCTGCTTTTACGACCTGGTGATCGAGATCGCCATCGTTCGACCCGGCCCGATTCAGGGCGATATGGTGCATCCCTACCTACGTCGCAAGGCCGGGCTGGAGGCGATCAGCTATCCCAATAAGGACATTGAGTCGGTCCTGTCGCGCACACTGGGTGTACCGATTTTTCAGGAACAGGTGATTCGTCTGGCTATGGTGGCTGCAGGGTTCACCGGAGGGGAAGCCGACGCTCTGAGGCGCGCCATCAGCAACTGGGGCAAAAACAGCAAACTTCTCAGCTTCGAGCACAAGCTCAAGCAAGGCATGATCAACAAGGGCTACACCGCGGACTTTGCAGATCGGTTGTTCAATCAGATCAAAGGATTTGGCGGTTATGGCTTTCCGGAGTCGCACTCGGCGAGCTTTGCCCTGCTCGCCTATGTCTCTGCCTGGCTCAAATGCCATCACCCCGCCGCCTTCTATGTCGGGCTACTCAACAGTCAGCCCATGGGCTTTTATTCGCCATCACAACTGATACAGGATGCGCGACGACATCACATCATGGTCTTACCCGTCGATGTGAATCACAGCAGTTGGGATCATCAGATCCTGTCTTCAGCAGACCAACAGCAACCACCCATCAGATTGGGATTGAGGCTGATCAAAGGTCTTAGCGAGCCAGCAGGCCAACGTATTCACACGGCACAGCGTCTGCGCGCCTTTGCCAGCGTCGCTGACCTGCGCCAACGCGCCTGCCTCGATCGCGGTGATATGGAAGCACTTGCCGCCGCCGATGCACTTTCGGGCATCAGTGGCAATCGTTATCAATCCCACTGGCAAACCATGGCGCTGGAAGATCACCGCCCGCTACTGCCAAACGATGCCGCTGTGCACCGCCTTCAGGACGACGAGGTCCTCACGGCAGCGCCCACGCTCCCTGAAGAAGTCATCGCTGATTATCAAAGCACCGGGCTGACTCTCAGGTCACATCCTCTGGCCCTACTGCGCCACCAGCAACCCTTTGACCGATGTCGGCGGCAAGCGGAACTTGAGATGCTGGGTAATCATCGCTTTGTGCGGGTAGCCGGGCTGGTCACCTGCCGGCAACGCCCCGGCACCGCTTCAGGCGTGGTGTTCCTGACCTTGGAAGATGAGACAGGCAATATCAACGTGATCGTCTGGCCAGCGATTCAGGAACGCTACCGACAAAGCCTGATGACCGCCCGATTACTATTAGTCAAAGGTACGGTGGAATCTCGCGACGGCGTGACGCATGTGATTGCCGGCACACTGGAGGACTGCAGCGATCGCCTGAGCGCTTTGGCTGTGCAATCTCGGGACTTTCACTAACGGCGCTAAATTCCCCGCGCACTGCGCGACGTGCTGACACATCAAAGGAGAATTTTCAAAACTTTGTGGGACGCGCAAAAAGCTTGCGGGGCTCGCTACTCGACGTCGGATCGGACCTCCACTTCCAGCCACCCACCAGCATCCTCTCGCAGAAAAAACTCAATCGGCCGGCAGCACACCTGGCAATCTTCGATGTACTCCGCGCCCACGTCTTCAGGGTTTAACAGCACCCCAATCGACTCGCCGCAATAGGGGCAGTAAATACTGGTCTCCTGCAGCCCCGGAGCGGTCATGAGTGATTAGCTGGCCTCCTGAAGCACCGCAGCCTCGGCAAGCACGCCCGCACGCTCAAGCACCAGTTCTTCATCCTCAAGTGGGTCTTCGCGGAACATTTTGCGGTCCTTGCGATAGTTCTGCGGATTCATCCAAGGCATCTGGTCGCCCTGCTTAGGGAAACGGTGCATGACGCGTTGCATGTACCCGGCAGAGAAGTCATCAATCCAGAAACGTTGACTCATGGAGTCGGCCACTTCATTCGCAATGCGGGGTGTCGCAGTAGTCATTCCCGAGGTACGCATATGATTGAGCAAACGGCAAACCCAGGTAGCAATCAGATCCGCGCGCAACGTCCAGGACGCGTTGATGTAGCCGAAGGTGTGCACCATATTGGGAATGTTGGAGCACATCATGCCCTTGTACGTCCATTCATTGGCAAAGTCGATCGACTCGCCGTCGAGGCTAAATTCAGCGCCGCCTAGAACAACTAGCTCCAGCCCTGTGGCACAAATAATAATGTCGGCGTCAAGGTGCGCGCCCGAGACCAGTTGGACCCCTTTTTCGGTGATCTTCTCAATGTGATCGGTCACCACAGAAGCCTTGCCTGACTGAATCGCGCGAAATAAATCGTCATCCGGCACCAGGCACAGACGCTGATCCCAAGGGTTGTAACTCGGGGTGAAGTGCTTCTCGACATCGACCAATTCGCCAATTTCTGCTCGGACTTTTTTCAGTAGCGAGCGCTTTACAACCCCGGGGGCTACGCGTGTCAGCTTGTACATCCACTGTTGCCAGACCGTATTTCGCCATCTAACAAGGTCATAGGCCAGCTTGGATGGCAATACGCGACGCAACCAATTGGCGAGACGATCAATGGCAGGCCTCGAGATCACGTACGTCGGGGATCGCTGCAGCATCGTGACATGCGTGGCCTGTCTGGACATATTGGGTACCAGTGTCATCGCCGTGGCACCTGACCCAATCACCACGACCTTTTTATCGGCGTGATCAAGGCTGTCCGGCCAAAACTGAGGATGTACCCACTCTCCCTGAAATGACGCCTTGCCCTCAAATTGAGGCTCATAGCCCTGGTCATAGCTGTAGTAGCCCGCACACATCAGCAGGAAACCGCAGCGATAACGCCTGATGCCCTCAGGGCTGTCCACCGTCAGTTGCCACTGGCCGCGCTTGCTGCACCAATCAGCGCCCACTAACTTCTGGCTAAAACGGATTCGCTCGCGAATACGGTGCTCATCGGCCGTCTCGTTAACGTAACTGAGAATCGACGGACCATCGGCAATACTTTTCTCCGCTTCCCACGGTTTGAAATCGTATCCCAGCGTATGCATGTCACTGTCAGAGCGAATACCGGGATAGCGAAATAGATCCCAGGTGCCTCCAATCGCGTCTCGCCGCTCCAGCAAGATGAAGTCACGATCCGGGCAATCTCGCTGAAGCCGCACCGCCGTGCCAATCCCTGACAGGCCGGCGCCGATGATGATGACATCGAACGCCTCTGCGTCCATCTCTTGCACTGGGGGGATATCAACCGTCGAATTCATAACTTTTTCCTTACTGGCCCCTGCCAGCAACTATAGGCGCCGTAGTCTTTGTCACACCTGCATACGCGACAGAGCCACATTCAGATAGCGCCCTATGTAGCCGCCCCACTCTACACGGTTTTCGAGAGACCAGCGTCTCCTAAGCGTCGATGTGACGCAGCCTGCAAAAAGTCAGCCTCTTTAGGCATTCTGACTACTGGTTTTGACGGCCTTTGGTGGCGGCAATGCGCAAACGGAGCGCGTTGAGCTTGATAAAGCCCTCGGCATCGGCCTGATCGTAGGCGCCACCATCCGCTTCAAAGGTTGCAATATTTTCGTCAAACAGGGAATCGCTGGATCGCCGGCCCGTGACGGTCACATTGCCTTTATACAACGCCACCCGCACGTCGCCGTTGACCACCGTCTGGGTCTGGTCAATGGCCGCCTGCAGCGCGTGGCGCTCGGGGGACCACCAGTAGCCGTTGTAAATCAGTTTGGCATAGCGTGGCATCAGCTCATCCTTCAAATGAGCCACCTCTCTATCCAGCGTAATGGACTCGATGGCACGATGTGCTCGCAGCAGAATGCTACCCCCGGGCGTTTCGTAGCATCCGCGGGACTTCATTCCCACATAGCGATTTTCCACGATATCGGCGCGACCGATCCCGTTAGCCCCACCCCGCTCGTTCAACTTTGCCAGCACCTCGGCGGCAGTCAGCGCCTCGCCGTCAATAGCCACCACGTCGCCGCCTTCAAAAGTCAGGGTCAATTCCTCGGCCTGATCGGGTGCGGCTTCAGGGCTGACTGTCCAACGCCACATGTCTTCCTCGGGCGGGATCCAGGGGTCTTCCAGAACGTCTCCCTCGTAGGAGATATGCAGCAGGTTGGCATCCATAGAGTAAGGAGACTTCTTTTGTGCCTTGGCAAAATCCACGGGAATATTGTGCTGCTCACAATAGGCCATCAGCGCCTCACGAGAGTTCAGGTCCCACTCGCGCCAGGGTGCTATCACCTGAATGCCCGGCTTAAGAGCATAGGCACCCAGTTCAAAGCGCACTTGGTCGTTCCCTTTACCGGTTGCACCATGGGCAATGGCGTCTGCACCACTCTCGTTGGCAATTTCGACCAGTCGCTGCGCGATCAAGGGTCGCGCGATGGAGGTACCCAGCAGGTACTCTCCTTCATATACGGTATTGGCGCGGAACATGGGAAACACGAAGTCGCGGACAAAGGGCTCCCGGAGATCTTCAATGTATATCTCCTCCACACCCAGTGCCTGCGCCTTGGCGCGAGCCGGCTCAACCTCTTCGCCCTGCCCAATGTCCGCGGTAAACGTCACCACTTCGCACTGATAGGTCTCCTGCAACCAGCGCACAATGACAGAGGTATCCAAACCCCCGGAGTACGCCAGCACAACCTTGTTCGCCGATGCCATAACCATGCCTAAAAAAAACGGGAGCGTAGTGTACGTCCGCGACAAACTATGCGCCACACAAGCAACAGCGAGGGTTAAGACTGACTGACCTCTGCTACACTGGGCGCACCGAGCGGGTACCTTTGATCATGACCTCGTTAGAGCTGACATTACCGGATGACTGGCACATCCACCTGCGGGACGGGGCAGCCCTCGCCACCACAGTGCCCGACGTAGCCCGTTGGGCTGGGCGTGCCATCGTCATGCCCAACCTCACGCCACCGGTCTTGAGTGTGGCTGATGCACTCAGTTATCGAGAACGCATTTTGGCTCATGTCCCAGAAGGCCGGGACTTCGACCCGCTTATGGTTCTGTATCTCACTGATGCCACCACCCCCGAGATGGTGGCAGAAGCGGCCGACAGCCCACATGTGCAAGGCATCAAGCTCTATCCCGCCGGCGCGACGACCAATTCAGACGCTGGCGTCACGGGCATCAAGGCTTTGTATCCCGTTTTCGAGGCGATGGAACAGCATGATTTACCACTATTGATCCACGGCGAGGTCACCGACCATGACGTGGATATCTTCGATCGAGAAAAAGCTTTTATCGACTCAGCGCTCAGCCCTATCGTAGACATGTTCCCCGCGCTCCGGATCGTGTTCGAGCACATCACTACCGCCGACGCCGTGCAGTTCGTTCAAGCATCAGGCGGCTGTGTCGCCGCAACCGTGACAGCCCATCATTTGCTGTTTAACCGGAACGACATGCTGGTAGGGGGTGTCAGGCCACATCTTTTCTGTCTGCCTGTGCTGAAGCGCGACAAGCATCAAGCGTCGCTGCGCCAGGCGGTCACATCAGGCCACCCGCGTTTCTTCCTCGGCACGGACTCCGCACCCCATGCTCGGGGCGACAAAGAGTCGAGCTGTGGCTGCGCGGGCTGCTACACCGCCCATGCCGCACTCGAGCTTTATGCGGAAGTCTTTGACGAGGAAAACGCGCTCGACCATCTTGAGGCCTTTGCCAGCTTCAATGGCCCTGATTTCTATCGATTGCCGCGCAATAACAGCTCGGTGACGCTCACCAAAAAAGCTCAATCCATACCCAAAGCACTCCAGCTCGGTAACAGCGAAGTGGTACCCATTCGTGCTGGTGACAGCGTGGGCTGGACACTGTCCCACTAACGGCGATGACTGACCCAACCCGCACAGCAGATGTCAATGACGGCGAGATCGATACGGCCGCAGGCGGTCCCACTATGCGGGACCGATTCCGCGGCTTTCTCCCGGTCGTGGTAGACATTGAAACCGGCGGATTCAACTGCAACACCGATGCCATTTTAGAGATCTCCATGACACTGCTCTCCATGGGTGAAGATGGCCACTTGGAGATCGCCGAGACACACAGTCGCAATGTTGAGCCCTTTGAAGGCGCAAACCTCGACCCTTCTGCATTGGAGTTCACGGGCATTGATCCAG
>JACETJ010000084.1 GCA_013911345.1 Congregibacter sp. | reverse complement strand
AATCACTGCTGCGTCACCACTAGCTACCTTGTCGGCCAGCGCGCGGCGAAAACCTCGCGGGGCATCCATCAATGAAGCCGCCTGTTCGAGCTCCGCGAGCGTTCGCTGCTGCTGACGGGCGGCGACCTCCTCAATTTTCCGATCGAATATGGTTTTGAGCACCGTGGGCGCTTCGAGCTTGGTCCTCATGCGCCAGGCTCTCCGGCATCGAGCCCCGACACCGTTTGCGTGAACGTCACAAAGGCTTTCAGTTTTTCAGCTGCTTCTCCTGAGGCCATCACCGTCTCGGCGCGCGCCACGCCCGCTTCAAGGGTGTCAGCCTGACCCGCCACATAAATACCCGCGCCCGCATTCAAGGCGATGATCGAGCGTGCCTTGATACAGGCTTCATCTTCGGCGCCATCAAGTACCGCTCGGATCAGGTCTGCTGATGCCTCCGCAGTATCCACCTGCAGGCCATCGAGTGAGGCGTGGCCATGGCCCAGAGTGGCGGGATCAATGATCACCGAAGTGATCTGACCACCCTTTAGTTCGCAACCCCGGGTGGGAGCGGCAATAGAGATTTCGTCAAGGCCATCGTCGCTGTGTAGCACCAGTGCATGCACGCTATCGAGTTGCGCCAGCGCGCGAGCAAGCGGCTCACATAAATCAGCGTCGTACACCCCGAGCACCTGTCTCTTTACAAAAGCGGGGTTCGTTAACGGGCCCAGCACATTAAACAGTGTGCGCATGCCGAGTTCCCGGCGGGGGCCAATAGCGTGCTTCATGGCGCCATGGTGGGCCGGCGCAAACATAAAGCCCAAACCCACGCCTTCGATACACTGCGCGATCTGCGCGGGCGTCAAATCAAGGCTGACGCCCAAAGTCTCCAGCACATCTGAAGAGCCGCTACTGCTCGAGACCGAGCGATTACCGTGCTTGGCCACGCGCGCGCCTGCCGCCGCTGCGACAAAGGTGGCCGCCGTGGACACGTTGAACAAGTTAGCGCCATCACCACCGGTACCCACCAGGTCCACCAGATGATCGCCGTGCGCCTCAACCGGCGTCACCAATTCGCGCATGACTTCAGCCGCACCGGTGATCTCATCGATGGACTCACCCTTCATGCGCAGCGCCACCAGCATCGCACCGATTTGCGCTGGGGATGCCTCACCGGTCATGACCGTCATCATGACTTCGCGCATCACCTCGCGAGGGAGGTCCTCACCGGAAACCAGTTGCGACAGTGCCGTCTGAAATTTCATCGTGTACTTCTGGTCTAGGCGCAACGCGCCAGAAAACGATCGAGCATGGCATGGCCGTGCTCGGAAAGAATTGATTCCGGATGGAACTGCACGCCCTCTATGTCCAGCTCGCGGTGGCGCAAACCCATGATCGCCTCTCGGCTGCCCTGCTCATCTTCGGTCCACGCAGTGACTTCAAGACAATCTGGCAGAGTCTCGGGATCCACAACCAAACTGTGGTAACGCGTCGCGGTCAGCGGGCTGGGGAGATCGGTGAAGACGCCCTCGCCGATGTGATGAATAGGACTGGTCTTGCCATGCATCACCTTGGAGGCGCGCACAATCTGGCCACCAAAGACTGCACCGATACTCTGCTGACCTAAGCAAATCCCGAATATTGGGAGGCGCCCAGAAAAATGCTCTATCACCGCCATGGAGATGCCTGCCTCCTTGGGCGAGCATGGGCCGGGGGAAATGCAAATGCCGGCAGGTGCCTTGGCTTCGATCTCACTCACGGTGATGGCATCGTTGCGATGCACCTCCACCTCGGCACCGAGTTCCCAGAGATACTGGACGACATTCCAGGTGAAGGAGTCATAGTTGTCGATCATCAAGATCATAAAATAGCGCGCTCATCTAATGGCGAGATCAAAACCGGCCTTTTACGCGAAAGCGTCGCGAAATTCAGTAAAATTCGGCAAATTAGACGCATACAATACGCAAATGTATCGAACTACGCCAAAACGCGCCCAAAATCGCATAAAGTTGCCGCAGCGTGCTCTCACTACCCATCAACCCCACAGTAAAGGCACCGGATCTGGGGAAAGCCGGCCACCACTGCAGTCCGGAAACCGGGTCTTGAGACATCGCTGCACTGTTAGAAGACCGATCACCACGAAGCGTTACACTGTAAATCATCGCCACACTCGTCTGAGATGCAAGCGGCTCTGGTATAAAAAGTGATAGTAATGACTCACTTCTGTCGTTATTTGACCCGCTTGTTTGCACAGTTACGTGCAGAATTACCGCACAAGGGCAGTCACATGCCCAATGCAGATTGGAATAATGATCACCGCTTCGGCGTCAATATACACTAGCATCACTGGTGACCGGAAAGGGCCCGTGTTAGCGACACGGACCTATTTTTTTAGAGTAACTCAGTAAAGCACAGTTAACATGCATCAACTTACCGCCATATCTGCAACCTTTGCGCCCATCTGCAAGCTCTTGATTGCGTCGGCTATTTCACTGGGATTCCTCCCAGCGGCCGCGGCGACGAGCGCTGTTTTTGAGTTCGAGGGGCATACTTATCGCATTGTTACGGACATCGCGGACTGGGAAACTGCGAACCTCCGTGCTGGAGAAATGTCTCTAAACGGTCAAGCAGGTTATTTGGCACGGATCGACTCACAGCGAGAAAATACGGCTTTGCTGGAGGCTTTGGCAACCCACGTGACCAGCGAGGAACTGGAAGCGTCGATTCCCGATGACGGCTCAGAAGTGCCCTTTGTGTGGCTGGGTGGCTCTGACATCGCACAAGAAGGCGTCTGGACTTGGTCCAACAACGGTGATCAGTTCTGGCAGGGTGACTTCAACGGAGCGCCGAAGAACGGTCTATATTCTAACTGGGGGGTGCAACCCGACAGTGGTAGCGGCGCCGAAGATGGTTTAGCCATGGGCCTCGCTGACTGGCCTGAGCCCTTTTATGATCTGGGCGCTTTGGGCGAATGGAACGACCTCGATATCGACACTTCACTGATTTACATTGTTGAGTTCGACAGGGTCACCGATCTTGAAATTGCTATCGATCAACCTATCCGAAACTCAGTGCATTCCGGCATCGGCATGATCCGAGGCTGGGCTGTTTCCAGTGAGCCCATTGAGCGGGTCGAAGTCTACATCGACGGCACCTATCGCTTCGATGCCCCTCATGGTGACCAGCGCAACGAATTGAATAAGCGATTCCCGGATAACGAGCGCGCCGGAGAGTCCGGTTTTTCTACCGCGTTTAATTGGAATCAATTGGGCTCCGGGGAACATGAAATCACTATCCGCGCCATCGACACCTTCGGGGCTAGCGTAGAGCGAACGTTTGATTTCGCTGTTACAACTTTCGACAAAGGCTTCATTAAGCCCAGTGATGTTTTCGAACTGGGTTGGGCATCAATCAGTGGCTTGGGTGACAGCTTTTTGATCCGTGGCGCGCTGATCGATGGCGCGTACTATGACATCACGCTGGAGTGGCAACCCCGGACTCAGAGCTTCGAAATCGTTGGCATTCGCAATCTGAGCGCTGGGGACTAATCTGGCCTCTTCAATCAGGCCATTCTACTTCGACGCAGCCATCACCGTAGCAGCTTCTCTCTAGAGCAGTCTCTGAGCCCTACCAATTCGACACTGATGCCTCAAGGGCGCGCCGCCTGACCATCCTAGATGGGCCACGCTATCATCAACTACTGTTACACATCGCCACAGCCCTAAGCATGGCTCGCGCTTTATTCAACGTCTCTTCCCACTCAGACGCAGGTACTGAATCGGCCACCACGCCAGCACCTGCCTGAATAATCACTTTCTGATCCATCACCAGCGCAGTTCTAATCGCAATGGCAGTATCCATCTCCCCAGCCCAGGAAACGTAACCCACTGCCCCACCGTAAACACCTCGTTTGACAGGCTCTAGCTCGTCAATGATTTCCATCGCACGTATCTTGGGCGCACCACTCAAGGTCCCAGCCGGCAAGGTTGCCCTCAATGCTTCGATCGCGCCGATATCAGACCGAGCGCTTGCCGTCACATTTGACACGATATGCATCACGTGGGAATAGCGCTCTACAACCATGTTCTCTGTCAGCGAGACCGAGCCAGGTTTTGCTACGCGGCCCACGTCGTTACGACCAAGGTCGATTAACATAAGGTGCTCGGCGATCTCTTTTTTATCACTCAGCAAGTCAGCCTCTAGAGCCTGATCCTCAGCAAAGGAAGCGCCTCTTTTACGTGTACCTGCGATCGGCCGGACTGTGACCTCACCCGCTTCGAGTCTCACCAAAATCTCTGGAGAAGAACCCACAATCTGAAACTCGCCCACATCCACAAAATATAAATAGGGCGATGGATTGAGGTTTCGAAGGGCTCGGTAAAGCGTCAAGGGCGATTGAGAGAAAGGCACGGTCATGCGCTGTGATGGCACAACCTGCATCACGTCGCCCTGCAGAATGTAGTCCCTTACGCGCGCCACCCAATCTTCGTAGGTTTCTTGCTGGGTCGAGAATGCGACCGACGCCTCTATGCTCGCTGTATCGTGCGGCGCGAGGGAGATCGGCTCCAATGGCGAGCCAGGTCGAGATAACTGCGCCTCCAGCACATCGAGGCGCGATATGGCTTCAGCGTAGGCAGCTTCGTTACCGGTGTCGGCATTCACCACCAAAGTAAGGGCACCCGCGAGGTTATCAAAAATGACAACCTCCTCAGATAGCATCAGCCAGATATCCGGGACGCCCAGCTCATCGGGCGGGCATGTGTTCGCCAGCCGAGGCTCCACGTACCGCACCGTGTCATACCCGAAGTACCCCACCCAACCACCATGAAACATAGGGAGGTGCGTCATCGGCGCGCTCTTGTGCTCCGACAGAACGTCATCTACCGCGGCGAGCGGATCAGCGGCTTCGAAAGAATCAATGGATTGACCGTCTTCATACATCGTTACCGTATGACCCGACACTGTGAGCCAGCGCGATGCGGGCAACCCTATAATGGAGTACCGACCCCATCGCTCTCCGCCTTGAACGGACTCAAAAAGGTAGGAATGAGGCCCCGAAGCAAGTTTGTTGTATGCCGAAAGGGGCGTTTCGGTATCAGCCAGCAAAACGCGACTGATCGGTATCCGATTGAACCCCTTCGATACCAGCGCTATAAATTCATCTTCAGAGAGAGTTTCGCTCATGCGCTCGTGGCGGCCTCAAGCTCAGTTCGCATCTGCTCAATCACGGCCTGGTAGTCGGGCTGGTTAAAAATCGCGGAGCCAGCTACGAAGGTATCCGCTCCGGCCTCCGCAATCTCTTGGATATTAGCCGCGCTGACGCCGCCATCCACCTCGAGTCGAATCGGCAACCCGGACTGATCAATCATCGCGCGCGCTTCACGCAATTTGCCAAGCGTGGAAGGTATAAAAGACTGGCCGCCGAAGCCTGGATTGACCGACATCAGAAGCACAAGATCGATCTTGTCCATGACGTATTTGAGCGCATCCAGCCCCGTCGCTGGATTAAACACCAATCCTGCCTGACAACCCGCTTCACGGATCAACTGCAGAGATCGATCAACATGCGTCGACGCATCGGGGTGAAAACTGATCACACTGGCCCCTGCATCAGCGAACATGCCAATCAGTGCGTCGACCGGCTTGACCATCAGGTGAACATCAATTGGGGCAGAGACGCCGAAATCACGCAACGCTTTACACACCATGGGCCCAATCGTCAGGTTGGGCACGTAGTGGTTGTCCATCACGTCAAAATGCACCCAGTCCGCACCAGCCGCTAACACATGCTCCACCTCTGCACCGAGGCGGGCAAAATCCGCAGACAGTATTGATGGCGCAATGACAAAAGGCTGCATGGGCAAATCACCGTTGCTGGTCGTGACCTGAGTGTAATGCGAGGCACCCCTTAGCGTGAACCTCTCATTGCGTAATGAGTTGGTGATTTAGGGCTTCCAAGCGCTCAGGGGTACCCACATCCACCCAAACGCCCTGAAAGTGCTCTCCCGTCAACGTACCTTGCGTTATGGCACGGTCGAGCAGTGGCTTAAGCGGCAGCTTGCCCTGTGAGAGGCCAGCAAAAAATTTTGGGTGGTACAGGGCGATACCCGAAAAGGTCAACGCACAAGCGACTCCGTCATTATCGGTGTCGGGCTGAC
>JACETJ010000083.1 GCA_013911345.1 Congregibacter sp. | reverse complement strand
CGACAGTATTTTCCTGAACTCCATCCTCTATAGCTTCTACCCGTTTATGGCGATCCTGCTGGTGGTGCTGGTCATCACCACCGGCCGAGAGTTCGGGCCCATGCTCGCCGCAGAGCGACGGGCGCGCTCTACGGGCGTCACGGCGCCGCCGGTCAAATCGCGAGTGGGTCAGGATGATGAGGCGGCGCTAGCCATGAAAGAAGGCGTTCCGCCGAGGGCTTTTAATGCGCTGATTCCCGTGGCGGTAATGATTTTGGGGATTTTGGTTGGCCTCTACGTCACCGGCGAAGGCGATACGATCGGCGAGATTGTGGGCTCGGCCAATTCCTATCGCGCGCTGATGTGGGCATCGCTGGCAGGCGCCCTGGTCGCGATTGTCATGACCGCTGCGCAAAGGCTGCTGACGCTCGACGAAATCGTCGACGCGTGGGTGTCAGGGGCGCGGTTTACGTTTATTGCCATGATTATTCTGGTGCTCGCGTGGTCGATGTCAGAGATCAGCCGCGAACTGCATACCGCTGATTTTCTGATTGCGAGCCTGGGGGACAGCCTGCCCGCCGCGGCACTGCCCGCCGTCATTTTTGTGCTGGCCGCCTTTACGGCTTTTTCAACCGGCAGCAGTTGGGGCGCCATGGGCATTTTGCTGCCGCTGGTGTTACCGCTGTGCTGGGCAATTATGGGCATGGAGGGCCTGACCGCGGATAAGGATTACTTCATTCTCTATTCCTCTGTGTCGGGTGTTCTGGCCGGTGCGGTCTGGGGCGACCACTGCTCACCGATCTCGGATACCACCGTGATGTCTTCCCTCTCGGCAGGCTGCGACCATATTGAGCACGTGCGAACCCAGTTGCCCTACGCGCTGCTTGCGGGCGCTGCCGCCCTCGGATTTGGCACCTTGCCCACCAGCTTTGGCCTGCCCTGGTGGGTGGGCATGCTGGGAGCCGCTGCGGTCACCGTGGTCGGCCTCAGGCTATTGGGGACACAGGTTGAAGACTACCGCCCCGAGTAAGGCGCCACGACGCTCGGGTGCCGCAACGGTTCGCCTTTACTCGGTTTTTTTCTCTGCCACGCGTTCGTATACTGCGCGCGAAATGAGCGTTACGACACTGACAAGCCCAATGGCCAATCCGATGGCAACGCTGCAGTGCTAAGACCAGCCGATGATGTGGAAGCCGCTTTCAAATGACGACCTGGAACTTTAAATCTGCCAAAGGGCAACGTTGGCATACCGGTGCCATCGCGTACTCACTGACCGCCTATGTCGTCGGTTGGTGGCTGTTATTTTCAGGCGGGTGGGCCGGCTTCATCCCGGGCGTTTTATTGTTGGGGCACGGCATGATCATCGCGGCCTACATGATCCACGAGTGCGCCCACAACACGGTATTCACGATCAATCGACACAACAATCAACTGGCCGGTTGGCTTGGGTGGATCTGCGGGTCCTGTTACGGCACGGTGGAAGACATTCGCACCAAGCACTTTAGGCACCATGTCGAGAATGACGACGTGGTGTGGTTTGATTATGAGGGCTTCTTCAAAAAGCACCCGCTCGTTTATCGCGTCACAATTTTCCTCGAGTGGTGCTTCATACCTGCTCACTGCATCTTGATGCACACGATTATGGTGTTCAGCGCCTTCATTATTCCCCAGCGCCGCAACCAGCTGCCGCGCAACGTTGGCGTGATTCTGGTTCGCTTCACGCTGCTCGCTGCACTCGCTTGGACTGCGCCAGTCGCATTCGTCGGCTATCTGATTGCCTACATGCTGATGATCATTGTGCTGCGGTTCGTTGACGGCCTCGAGCACGATTACCCCTACCGCACCAATCTCTATACCGACGAGGTCTCCGAGCATAAAGGCGATTTAGCCTGGGAACAGGAGCACACGTTTAGTCCCATTCTTTCCTGGCGCTACGAATGGGTGAACTGGCTAATCCTGAACTTTGGGTATCACAACGCCCATCATGCCAAACCCACCACACCATGGTTCGAGTTGCCCGCACTGCACCGCGAACTGTTTGGGGAAGACCCCGATACGGTGATTCGCTTGTGGCCACAGTTGGTGATGTACGTGCGCTACCGCCGATACCGCATCTTTCACGACGCGCCAGGCCTTGAGCCCGCGTCGGGCAAGGACTTTTTGCGTGCGGCCCAATCCGCACAACTCACCGGCGGTAACGCCGCGTCGTTTCTGACGTCCTTCTAACGCCCCCAGCGATGGCACACACCCTCAACATATACCAGTCGCTCTGGGCAATGGAGCGGCGCATTCCCGGGCAGGCCGAAGAATCTGTCGAAGCCCACATGGAGCGCATTGCCGAAGCCGGCTACGCCGGCGCCTGTGTCGACCCGAATGTGTCAGAAATCCCGGATTGTTTGGCACTAAGACCCATTTTCGAACGCTTGGGCCTCAAGTGCATGGTGAATGCCTTCCCCCACGATGTGGATGCGCTGCAACCGCTTCTTGATATGGCCGCAGACATGAACGCCACCCAGGTCAATGTGATTGGCGGCGTCATGCCATTGACCGCAGCAGAGGCCGTGCCGGTCGTCAAAAGCTGGCTGGCGATGGCAGAAGCTTATGACTTTCCGCTGCTGCTCGAGACGCACCGTAACGGCACACTGAACGACCTGTTCTTTACGCTGGAAGTGCTGGAGAGGGTCCCTGAGCTGCGGCTATGTGCTGATCTCTCCCACTTTGTGGTGGACCGTGAGTTACAAATCCCGCTGAATGAGACCGACCAGGGCTATTTCTCAACCATCCTTGAGCGCTCGGATTCGTTTCAGGGGCGCATCTCGAATAATCAACAAATCCAAATTGCGATTGATTTCCCCCAGCACCGCGAGTGGGTCGCCCAGTATCGGCAGTGGTGGCAACAGGGCATGTCAGGCTGGCATGCTCGACAAACCCACGATGCCACACTCAATTTTTTGGTGGAGCTTGGGCCGCCTGCCTATGCGATCACGGGTGCTGACCAGCTTGAGCTGTCAGATCGATGGCAAGAGGGCCTGCAAATCAGAGAGTGGGTTGAAGCAATCTGGTCAGATCTCGAAGGCGCCTGATCCAGCCCGATCTCGTCAGGCGGTAAGGACACCCTCAATCAGGGTGAGTGCCTCAGCCACCTCCCCTGTGGTGTTGTAGTGGCCCAGTCCCAAACGCAGCACCCCCTCCTGCGGGTCAAGATCGAGCGCCTTGGCGACTTCAAAGGCGTAGTTGTCGCCCCAATGACAGTAGAGACCCGCATCTGATAGCTGTCGTGCGATCGCACTGGCGGGGTGTCGGTCATGGGTAAAGGAGAAGGTCGCCACACGATGCGTCAGGGTGCTCGCGCCCTGTATGGTCAGCCCCGGCATCGCCACCAAACCCGACAGCAATTGCTCTGACAATGCGTCTTCATGACCGCCCATTGCCGCATAAGCACCCTCGAATAACTGGCGGCGATCGCCACTGCAGCCGGCCTCAGCTGCCAGCCACTGAAAATACTCCAGCGTACCCATGAGCCCTGCGATCAATTCAAATGCCGGCGTGCCCAGGCTGAATCGGAAAGGCAGGTCATTGCTGGCACACCGGAGTTTATAAGCGCGAAGGGACTCCAATCGCTCCCGTTTGCCATACACCACCCCTAAATGCGGCCCATAAAACTTGTAGGGTGAGCACGCCAGAAAATCACAGCCCAGATCTTTCACATCGATGAGTCGGTGCGAAGCGTATTGCACGGCGTCCACATAAACGATGGCGCCGGCGGCCTGAGCCATTGCGGTCAAGGCCTTCACATCGTTGACGCCACCGGTCAGGTTACTCGCGTAATTGAGCGCCAGTAACCGCGTGCGCTCACTGAGCAGAGGTTCGAGCAATGCGGGTTCGGCACGCCATGAGTTGCGGTCAAATTCGAGCCACTTCACCACCAGACCATTGTCTTCAGCCATTTGCAGCCATGGCGAAACGTTCCCCTCGTGCTCCATTCGGGAGATGATGATTTCATCACCTGGCTCAAACTGATGCGCGAGACTGCGCGAGAGCTGGTAGGTAAGCGTTGTCATGTTGGCGCCAATCAGCACCTCACCAGGGTCTGTCGTGCCCAGAAAGTCGGCCATGGCTTTTACGGTATCGTCATAGAGCGCGTCGACCTCGACAGAGGTCGGATTAAAGACGCCGGTGTTGCTGTTGTAGCGATGAAAAAAGTCGACGATGCGATCAATGCTCTGTCTGGGGACCTGGGTGCCCGCCGCGTTATCAAAATAGATGCGGCGCTGGCCATTGTCTGTGGTCGCCAGCGAGGGAAATTGTTGTCGAACAGCGTCGATTGGAAATGTCATGTTGTGTTAAGTCCCCTACCGTCGGGCCTGAGGGCAGCTACGTCTCATTTCTCGCTACAGTGGTCGCTATAGCTGCTCAAAAAAATCCAGAATCAGGGGCCAGCTAGAGCTGAGGTTATACATGTGGCCCATGTCACCGCGGCAATCTAGCACGGGCGGCCACTCTGAGTCGCTCTGACAATAGGACCAGCCGCGGCACTCCATACTGGAGCTGCCAACATCGATGGACTCCGCCGGTACCGTGGTGTCACAGCCCTGGGACTCCGCCCAAACTTTGGTGATCGCCGAGGCGCTAGAGTAGTAATAGACGTCGCCATCTGAGGTGGTGGTGAAACTTTCCTGCTCCCACTCCCCCGGGGGCACGGTCCTGTCCCGCGACCCCGTAATCGAAATGACGGGCATACCGTCTGCGGGGATAGGTGGGCCCAGATAGCCTCGATGGGGCAACCCCAAAATGGGAGCTATCGCCGTGAAGACTTCTGCACTCTGCTCATCACGGCCCAGATCCCAGACAAACATACCGCCGTTCGAGCCGCCCACAGCGAAAACGCGGTCTGAGTCAATGCAGACATTGGCGGACACCTCTTGAACCAGCGCCGCAGAAAATGACACGTCGTCGACAGAGCATTGCGTCCAGGAACAACCGTTCTCAGCGATCCCTTCGCAGGACGGATAAGTGTAGTCCGCGGTCACGTCATCATCACAGATCGCGTCCGTGTCATCGTTGATTGCTGAGTTAAGGCCATCCCCGTCGAGACCCGTTGTTGATCCCTGAAACGACCAGGACGAAAACCGATTACCCGCTTCTTCTCGACCCAGCCCCAGTGGCGCCACCAACACATAGCCTCGTTGGTCCGACTCTGATTGCACTATGACATTGTCCAGAAACTCACCTTCATCGCCGCCCCAACCGTGGAACAACACGATGAGCGGATAAGCCTGATCGGTGCTGTAGCCGGCCGGTAGCCGAACCCGGAATTGGCGCGCGATGCCCTCCTGCTCGAGGGTGTAATCTCCCGAGCTCCAGCTGGTAGACGGGCAAACTGCTCCCGTACCGGATCCGCCCACCTCAGCAATGTCAGTGATTTCGAAGCCCTGGGTTGCGGTATCAAAATCCATCACCACATCCCACTGCCGACCCTCAACGGTAAGGCCTTTCAGCGTAAAAGAGGCGTCGTCAAATGACACTTCAGATACCGTCGATGTATCGACTTCTGAGCCGTCTCGGATGTAAGAGGACAGGAACCGGTCGACCTTCACGGTCACGTTTTGTGTCGCAACGCCCCCATCGTTAGAGATTGCCCGAGCAGTAAAGACATACTCCCCCGGAGCAAGCCCCTTGTAGTTGTATGCCATGGAGAAACCTGACGTATCCGCATCAGGAAACTCGGGGTAGACCTTCGCCACGTCACCTCGAGCGCCGCCCATGGGCACGTCAAACGCATAGGCACCATCGACGTCGATCTCTATGACAGCAATGCCGGACTCTGCGACGGCCCAGCCGCGCAAATTGGTAATGCCCGTATAGGCGCCGTCAGCATTCGGCTCTTCTAAATTAACGATCACCGTCTCTGAGAAGACGGCGGCAGAAAAAAGGGTGAGCAACCCTGCACATGCCCTTATGCGGATGAGTTTTGGCATCTGGATCCCATAGAACATAGACAGGAAGCAGGGTACTGGCGGCGAATCACGTCGTAAAGCGACCTGTCAGCATCGTAAGACACTGCGACATGGTGCAAACTGATCGGGGGCGGCTCACCTATTATGCGCCCTGGCGAGTCATTTGCAGGAGAACCGACAGTGGCAGCGCAAGTCATCGATGTACACGCCCACGTAGTGTTCGAGGCGTTAAACAACACCGCGGGTAACTAT
>JACETJ010000082.1 GCA_013911345.1 Congregibacter sp. | reverse complement strand
TCGAGACGCCTTTCTGGGAGAACACCGGCTGGGGTGGCTCTTGGTGGACAGATAGCCTCCTCGGCAGAATCTTTACCCGACCGATACCCGGAACTAACCGCTACAACATGACGGTGTGGATCAATGGCGACGACTGTGACGAACTCAATGCCATGGATGAGGCAACCTGCACCGACACCATCACTCGTGCGCTCTGGAAACTGATGCCGGAAGCCCGTGAGGTGACGTCGGTAGGTCAGCTAGTGAGGTGGAGCAACGACCCACACGCTGGCGGCGTCTGGGCACTGTGGCGACCGGGGCAAGCAGCGACTGCTCATGCCGCCCTCCGCGCACCTGCCGGGAGAGTGTTTTTTGCCGGAGAGCATACTGCGGAATCCTACCGTGGCATGGAGGGGGCCATGGAATCAGGAGAGCGCGCCGCTCTGGAAGTCATGAGGCTTCTGGCGTGAATCCGTGCTTGCGTCAACTCGCTATTGGTCTGCTGCTGTCTAGTTTTGCGACCCTAACCGTACAGGCGAACCCGCTCACCGAGGAGCAGCTTTACGACATCGCCTGCAGCGCCTGCCACAGCCTGGGACAAACCCCTGACCACCACATCGGCCCACCGCTGGGTGGGCTACTCAACCGCCAGGCAGGCGTGATCGAGGGCTACCGCTATTCCGAGGCACTGGCCACTTCGGGTTGGCGTTGGTCGCTACCGACACTGCTCGCCTGGCTTGCAGAGCCTGACGCCGCCATACCGAATAATGCGATGAACTATGTGAACCCTTTGACCGCTGAAGAGAGCCAGCGGCTCGCCGAGTGGCTACTGCAGCAACCGTGAGGCTACAGTCCGTCAATCAGGTGTTCCCAACCACTCAGCAGTGGCGAGGAGGGGGTCGGCGCGCGCTCGGCCAAGTCGATACCCGCCGTTTGCAGCGAAGCCCAAGCCAGACACAGATTCGAAGACAACACCGGACCAGACAGACTTTCGGAGAGTTGGGAGACAACGCGCAATGTGGGCAGCCCGGTCCCCGTAATCACATAGGCATCTGCTCTTTTGTCCTGCCATCTGGCTCTGATTTTTTCACCGGCTACCTCTGGCGACAGGCCGTATATGGCGCGGGTATCGCCCTGATTCGGGTCAAGAGAAAACTGGTCGACCACGTCGTAACCCCGCGCCCGCCAATGGCTCTCTGCCGCGGTAAGCAACCACTCTGGATACGGACAGATCAACGCGATCGAGCTAGCTCCAAGATGAGCCAGAGCGCGCTCTATCGCTGCCGCCGCAGAAATCACGGGCTGACCCCGTTTCGAACTCAACTCGCCAAGATGCGCCTCAACTGCCTCATGACCGAGAAGATAAGTCGACCCGGTGCAGGCCAGTCCAATCGCCTGCAGCGAGAGAGTATCGAACCCATCCAGTGTCTGACCGATATCGGTAAAGTAAGCGCGCAAGCGGGTCGCAGGGTCGGGTTCGGCGCTCACCATACGAACAGTGGCACACGCCACCCCTTGTGGCATCAGTGCCCGGAATTCGGTCTCCGCGGTCGGGTTCGCCTGAGGTGTCGCGAGCCCCAACGCGCCATTGCGCCCGTAGTACCCCTCACTCATTTACGGCATCCAAGTTCTCGTTTCGCGCTTCACCGCAATATATCACGCACACTTTCTGGCACCGTGCCGACTCGGGGGCAACGTATTGCGTTGACTACGTTTGGCCAGAACATACGCCATGGTTGAGTCCACTGTCGCCATAGTAGGAGCTGGCCCTTCCGGATTAACGCTGGCCTGGTGGCTGGTCAATCAGGGAGTGACCGTATCGGTACTGGAGCGCGAGGCAGCGATCCCGAAAGACATGCGCGCCTCCACCTTCCACCCGGCCACATTGGATTTGCTTGATGAATCCGGGCTCGCCAGCGAACTGATTCAACGGGGGACGGTGGTACCCCAGTGGCAATACCTGATCCACGAGACGGGTGAGCGGGCGGTCTTTGACATGGCGTGCCTTGACGACGTCACCGCCTACCCGTTCAGATTGCAGTGCGAGCAATTCCAGCTCACCGAGCTACTGGCTGCGAGACTGGCTGAGCACCCCCTATCCACGCTGTATTTCAGCACCTCTTTTCAGGATGCGGTCACCGATGATGAACGGGTTCACTTCCACTATCACGATACGGATGGCACGAAACAAGGCACCTGCGACTGGCTGATCGCCGCCGATGGCGCGAGCAGTCAGGTCAGGAAATCGCTTGGCCTGAGTTTTGAGGGCACGGTGTTCCCAAAAACCTCCATCACACTGGTGATGGGGCATCCCTTTGAGGAGGATATTCCCAATCTGTTAGGCGTGAATTATGTCTGGCTACCCGATCGCCACTACAGCCTGATGCGGCTGAGGGACACATGGCGTTTTACCTACTCCCCCGAACCCGGACAGGAGACGGAAACCGCTTTGAGCGACCCGGTAGCGCGAGCGCACATCGCCCGGGTGTCTCCTCGAGCAGCCAACACCATCATCCGCAGCCGGAACATCTATACCCTGCATCAACGATGCCTTGAGCAGTTCTGTCACGGGCGCATTCTCTTTGTGGGAGACGCGGCTCATCTCAATAGCCCGGCGGGCGGCATGGGGATGAATAGTGGGGTTCATGACGCACGATCATTGGCTGATCATCTAGTGCCAGTCCTGCAGGGAGAAGATGTTGGTTTGTTGGAACGTTATGATCGTCGTCGTCGCACCATCGCACTCGAGGAGGTGCAGCGCCTCTCGGCACAAAACTACGCCAGACATCGAGAGACAGACCAAGCAAAGCGTCGTCTGATCTGGGAAGATCTACAAGAAATAGTGAGCGACCCAGCACGACTTCGCAGTTATCTCCTTGATGCGGCTATGATCCGATCACGCGAGCGCGAAGCGACCATCGAGTGAGGCAGATGCTATGACCACCGTTCAACAAGCGATTGCTAATCTGGAGATGACCCTCCCTGAGGTGATCACAGGTCATGTTGATGGCGCCGCCCTACCGGTGAAAAAAGAAGCCACTCAACACGCTGTGCATTTCCCGGGTACGGGTGAACAGATCTCGTCTCTGCAGGAAGATGACCCTGAAGCGGTAGCAAACGCCATCGAGTGCGCCAGATCACATTTTCAGGGTGGCGCCTGGTCCGAGGCTTCGACCACAACCCGGCAGAGTATCTTTCGGCGCGCAGCGACACTGATCAGACAGCACGCCGAAACCCTGGGGTTACTAGAGTGTCTTTGCGCGGGGCTACCTTCTTCTCATTTGGCGTCTCGACAAGTGCCCAGAGCGGCAGACAACCTGGACTTTTTTGCCGACTACATTGGCGTGATGGCCGGGGAGACCTTTGAGCAGCTTCCAGGATATCAAACCAGTGTGACCAGACAGCCGGCAGGCGTTGCGGCGCTATTCGCCCCGTGGAATGCGCCGCTGGCCCTTGCGAGCATGCAGATCGCCTCGAGCTTGGCGTTTGGAAATACCTGTGTACTCAAACCCTCAGAATTCACGCCGCTCTCCATTTTAAAATTGATAGCGCTGATGGAGGAGGCAGGCCTGCCCCCCGGCACGATTAACGTTGTGAATGGTAGCGGTTCCGTCACCGGCGCAGCACTTGCCAGCTCACCTCATGTCGATCGGATCGCATTCACGGGCGGTGGCACTACCGCGAGGCAGGTGATGACAGCGGCCGCGGCGCATTTAACACCTGTTCACTTCGAACTCGGTGGCAAGTCGGCCAACATCGTGTTTGATGACGCCGATATCGAACGAGCCGTAGACGGCTCTTTGGTCAATATTTTCAGTAACAGCGGTCAGATCTGTATTGCCGGGTCACGCATCCTAGTACAGCGAGGCATTGCCGAGCGCTTCACGGAAGCCTTCGTCGCCAGAACCCGGGCTCTGACCGTGGGTAACCCGCTAGAATCACAAACCGAAGTCGGCCCCATGGCGTTCAAAGCGCACTGGCAACGCGTACTGGACCACATCGAGCGCGCCAAGTTAGAGGGCGCTACCCTACTTTGCGGGGGAGAAGCACGCCAAGATCTGGGGAGCGGGTATTTTGTTGCTCCCACCGTTTTCCGGGTCGACAACAATCAGCTGTCACTGTGCCAAGAAGAAGTTTTTGGGCCCGTTGTGAGCATTCAGATATTTGATGATGATGATGAAGCGTTGTTGATAGCGAATGACAGCCGCTTTGGTCTCGTGGGGTATTGCTGGACCCGCAGCCTAGCCCGCGCGCAGGCATTTCAACAACAGGTCGACGCCGGAACTTTATGGATCAATACACCGCTTGCGCGGGATTTGCGTGCGCCTTTCGGGGGCTTCAAAGAGTCTGGCATCGGCCGCGACGGTCCCCGTCAGGCCGCTGATTTTTTCACTGAGGAAAAAGCCACCATTACAGCTGTCGGGAACACGCCCATTCGCAAATTGGGGCAAAGCAGTTGATCGCGACCCCACCACCTCGCCCTATCCAAATAGAGCAGGCCTCCGCATCGGCTGTGGCCGGTGTCGATCAGTAGAGGGCCATTATGAGAAGAGAGGGGCTACGAACATAAGATGAAAATGAACCGACGCGCGCTGGTAATCTTTCATCGCTGGCTTGGATTGATTGCCGGGCTGTGGCTGCTCACTTTGGGCGTGACTGGTATTTTTCTCGACCATGATGACTGGCGCTGGTTGCGCCAAACGGAGGTGCCAGAAAACTGGCTATCGCCCTCAATGATGCGGTACCTACCTGCAACCGTGATGCGCTACGTCGTGGCCGACCCGGCGGATGAAAACAGCTGGATCGGCGGCTCGGAGCGAGGGCTGTGGATCACGCGAAATCGCGGTGCTACATGGGAGGCGCTGAAGTTCCCCAATGAGCAACACCCCCAGGTCCTGCGTTTTGCCAAAATAGACGTGGACGAGCAGCGCCTCGTGGTCATCGCCACCGATGACGGTCTCTGGGTAATGCCCGAGTTTGGCGGCCCCATCAGCCGTCTGGCGCTCGACGGACATTTCATCAACATGATCTCACCTGGCGCCCAGCCTCACTCCATTATTGGCGTTGATGACTTCAGCACCGTATTCACTCTGGACGTTAATCAGCCAGAGAACATCCAGCAACTCAATCTTGATCAACCCAAAATCTCGGGACTGCCTGAGACTGTCACGCTGTACCGATTTTTGTTTGATCTGCACTTTGGTTACGGCCTGCTGTCCCGGAAATGGTCGACGTGGATAAATGATTTTGGGGGTGTCGCCTTATCAGTGCTGGCACTGACCGGGTTTCTGGCCTGGTATTTGAAGCGGCGGTGGCGTCGGGTGGGGGTTTCGACTCGGCCAGATCGCCGACGATCCATTTTGTCAGGCCTATACCGTAGTCACGCGCCCGTGATCGGTATTCTCGGGGTGGTGCCTATTCTGTATCTCTCTGTCACCGGCATCCTTTTTAATCACATTCTCACCTTCATAGAGTGGGGAGAGGCTCGGGAGGTGCGGCGTGAGCACTTGCCACCGGTTTGGCAGTATCAGTCTCTGAAAGGGGAAATCGATCAGGTCGTCACCTTTGCTGGCGACCCGGATCACATGATGATATCCACGCGGTTCGGCGTGCTGCAGACGCGAGATGGCGGGGCGTCCTGGTCGGCAGAGGCTCAACTGGGTGCCGAGAGGGGACAGCTATTCAGGTCATCTGACCATGTGTTCTACAGCACCAACTCAAGACAGTTTTTCGTGAAAGAAGACAGCGAATCAGATTGGAAAACCATGGCCGGCCTACCCAGCATCGTTTACGACGCAGAGTTCACTGAAAATGGTTTATTCGTAAAAAACAGCAGAGGGTTTTTCAAAGACAGTGGCCAATTCACCTTCGAGGCTGACGCGCTCAAGCACCCTGATCTTGAGGCAGCAACGCTCTACTTGTTCTTGATAGAGATCCATACGGGGAACGTCTTCCATCCAGAGTTCCGGTGGGTCAGTGATGCCCTTACGGTGATGGGTATTTTGATGATCGTGACGGGACCGATCTTATGGTGGCGGCGCAAGTGGTGACGCTACCAGCTGGACGCCCTCTTTGACCGAATGTACATGATGATTCCGGAGAGCAACCACAACACCACAATAAAGCCGAAGAAAGTCATCAGAAATCCGCCAAGCGCACCAAAATACTTGCCGCTGTGAATCGGCAAGAGCAGGTTTCTGAACCCCTCCCCTCTTTCGGTCTTGCCCGCAGCGTAAACC
>JACETJ010000081.1 GCA_013911345.1 Congregibacter sp. | reverse complement strand
CTACTACACAGCACCGGAGATTCAGGCGTTGGCCGAGGCGACGGGCGGCTGTGTGTCGGATTCCCTCGAAATGGCTCGGTTTGGGAGAGACCATCCTGCAGACACGTTGATTGTTGCTGGCGTCAGATTCATGGGTGAGACCGCCAAGATTCTGACGCCGGATAAGCGTGTGCTCATGCCGACGCTGGAGGCGACCTGCTCCCTTGATGAGGGCTGCCCGATCGATGAGTTTTCAGCATTCTGTGACGCTCACCCCGACAGAGAGGTAGTGGTCTACGCCAACACCTCAGCAGCGGTGAAAGCGCGGGCGGATTGGGTTGTGACCTCGAGCATCGCGCTCGATGTTGCCGAGCATCTCGCAGAGCAGGACAAGGCGATCATCTGGGCGCCAGACCGCCACCTAGGAGACTATGTGCGACGAGAGTCAGGCGCTGACGTGCTGTTGTGGGATGGCGCGTGTATCGTTCACGAGGAATTCAAAGCCCGGGGTGTCCGGGATCTTAAGCAGGTCCATCCGGACGCAGCGGTGCTGGTTCATCCCGAGTCACCAGCGAGCGTGATTGAGTTGGCAGATCATGTTGGCTCCACCACACAAATCATCCGTGCAGCCTGTGAGTTGCCGCAGCAGACTTTTATCGTCGCGACGGACCAGGGCATCTTCTACAAGCTACAGCAGGCAGCCCCAGATAAGACGTTTATTATCGCTCCCACGGCGGGTCAGGGTGCGACTTGTCGCAGTTGTGCCAACTGTCCCTGGATGGCGATGAATGATCTGGAGGCCATGGCCGAGGTTTTCGATCGGGATGACAATGAAATCCACGTGCCCGAGGCGTTGGCTAATCGGGCAATGATGCCACTGCAGCGCATGTTGGCTTTCGCCGAGACCCTGAAGCCCTGACAGCGATTCAGTGCGCGGCCGTCGCGCCGAGCGTGGCAATGGATGACAGCAGGGCTGCTTGAGCGTTTCTCAGAGCTTTTGCGTCGCTTGTACTTATCGCGATGGGGTTCAGCCGCGGTCCATCTCGGCGCGCATATCTTGAATATCTTTCAAGCGTTCGTTAATCAGGGCAGAGGTGGTGAAGTCAGCACCCACCAAGTTTTGTGCGTAGCTCAACTGCCGCTCCGCGGAATCCAGCGCGTTGACCATAATAAAGTACTCCGCGCGGGACCTGTGCAAACCGACAATATTGCCCGCCAGCCCTTGCACTTCAGCGAGCAGATACCAGAGCCCCGGATCATTGCTGACCTGGCGGGATTGCTCCGCAAGCACTGCCTCGGCGAGATGGGGTGCGCCGGCAAGGTGCAGTGCGTTGGCGTAGGCCATCGTCAACGGGTGGTTTCCCGGTGAGAGCTTGAGTCGTCGCTCCAGCGTGGCCAGCGCCCGACGTGGGTTGTCTCTCGCAAGATCAATCTCGGCACTGGCAATGACATATTCGATACGGTCGCTATTACCTGACCAGATACTGTCCAGTGCAAGAGCCGCCTCATCCGCTCTTCCAGCGGCGGTCAGTGCCAGCACCAGTCCATAGGTCGCCGCCTCCTCGGAGAGCGTCTGGCCTTCCAGCTCCGCCCTGAAACTCGCCACAGCCTCCTCAGGGGTCTGCGCAGCTTTCATAGCAACGCGGGCTCGCATCAGTTGATAGTCAATGCTGGCGGACCGAATCCGCTTTGGATATTGCATTGCCCGAGACCGGGTGTCGGCGATGCGTTTTTCAGAGAGGGGGTGGGTGCGCAGAAATTCGGGTACTCGGTCGCTCTGGCTGTAGCGGGTTGCTGCGTACATCCGTTCAAACATCTGAGGGGCTGCGTAGGGGTCCATTCCGGCGTTGTAGAGTGTTCTCAGTCCAACCCGGTCTGCCTCCGCTTCGTTAGCCCTGCTGTATCGCAGTTGCGCGTCTTGCGCCAGGCCCTGAGCCGCTGACATGGCGGCAAGGCCGGCGTCGGTTCCTACCGTGGCCGCTAGGAGCACCCCGGCGAGTAGCCCGGCCAGCTGCATGGGTCCTTGTTCCTGTGCCAGCTCCATTCTTCTGGAAAAATGCCTCTGGCTGAGGTGAGCAATCTCATGAGCCATGACTGTGGCGAATTCATCCTCGGTCTCGGCGTACTGGAACAGTCCGCTGTGGACACCAATCACGCCACCGGGAACTGCGAAGGCGTTGATAGTAGGGTTGTCGACGATGACCAGATCAATGCGTCGATCCTGAAGTTCGCTGTGCTGAACCAACTCGAATACCAGGCTTTCGAGATAACTGTGCAGCAGTGGGTCACTCATAAGGGGTGCTTGTCCCCGGAAACTTCGCAGCCACATTCTCCCGAGCCGGTACTCATAATCGGGTGAAAAAAGACTGGTGCTGGATTCCCCAAGGTTAGGGATCTTCAGGTCCTCAGTAACCGCCCACAGTGATGGAGACAGTGCCAGGCACAAAACCAAAGAGAGGTGGTGAACGACTGAGGTAATACGGGGCCAGCAATGATGCATGACCGCACTCTAGCTTACTTGGGTAGTCGCGGGGAGGTTATCGCGAGTGTGAAAATTCGGTCTCAATCGGTTCTGGCCGACAATAAAGGATATACTCCTCCGCCCCGATTGAGCCGGCCCCGGATCATGTCTGAGCCCCTGTCACCTAACGAGTCCGTTGATGCGCGGGGTGAGCGTTGTCCGATGCCCTTGCTGATGGCGAAGCGAGCCATGCGCGACATGCCCCCGGGCAGCGTATTGGAGGTGTTGTCGACAGATGCGGGTTCGGAGCGTGACTTTGAGAGTTTTGCGCGTTTGGCCGGGCATACCGTGGTGTGTGAGCAATTACCTGATCAGGTGCTGCGACTGATCATTACCAAAGCGTGAGCCGAGGAGTTCTGAAAGCGTGAAAGAAGTCCTGACAAGGTGGTACCAACGTTATTTGAGCGAAGAAGAGGCCGTGATTCTGCTGGTCCTGCTCGTTGTGGCCTTTGTCGTCATGCTGGCGTTTGGTGAAATTCTCGCGCCGGTGTTCGTGGCCGTGATTCTGGCTTATCTGATGCAGGGCGTGGCCAACTTGCTTCGGGCGCGTGGATTGCCGGCTGAACTCAGTGTTGCCGTTTCGACTTTGCTCTTCATGGGCGGCTTCTTCGCCGTGCTCTTTGGTTTGGCGCCGTTGGTTTGGCGTCAGCTTGTGGCACTGGTGCGCGAGGCGCCATCAATAATTGAGGCGGGCCGGCAAGTGCTGATCACCTTGCCGGAGGAGTACCCGGTCTTTTTTACGCAACAGCAGGTTAACGAATTGACCACGGCGATTCAGGCAGAGATGGCATCGGTCGGACAGCTACTGGTGACGAAGGGCTTGAGCTCTATTCCCAGCGTTCTGGCCCTGATCGTGTATCTGATACTGATTCCGCTGATGGTGTTTTTCTTTCTGAAAGATCGGGAGCAGCTCATCAGTTGGTTCGCCGGTTTTCTGCCCGACAAGCGACCGCTGCTGGACCAGATCTGGCAGGAGCTCAACCTGCAGTTTGCCAATTACGCCAGAGGCAAAGGTATTGAGGTTCTGATTATCGGCGTTGCGTCATATGTGGTTTTTGCGGTGTTCTCTCTGAATTACGCGGCGCTGCTGGGCCTGATCGTTGGCCTGTCAGTGATCGTGCCCTACATTGGCGCAACGCTGGTGACGATCCCGGTGATCTTGGTTGCTTACGCGCAGTTTGGGGTGAACCCCGACTTTTATTGGGTGGTCGGTGCTTACCTCCTGATCCAAGTGCTCGATGGGAATGTGCTGGTGCCGCTGCTGTTTTCCGAGGCCGTCAATCTGCATCCGGTGGCCATTGTGATCGCGGTGCTGTTTTTTGGCGGGCTGTGGGGGTTGTGGGGCGTATTTTTCGCTATTCCTTTGGCGACGTTGGTGAGCGCTATCCTGTCCGCATGGCCGTCGCGAGAGTCGCTGGCCCCTGTCTGATTAATTTAAAAACGAGAGCTTAATCTGATGAACGAAATGACCCGTGGTTCCCCATGGTCCGCGCTGCGTGCACTGTTGCCCCGTTGGTTGAGGCGGGGGGGAATGGCGTGCCCTGTCATCATGATAATTGCTGTCGCCTTGACCGCCTGCGAGCCAGTTGGATCAGATATGGCGGGAGCACGGGGGTCGGTTGTCTCCAGCCCCAACGACAGTCGTGCCTACCGACTGCTTGCGCTAGAGAATGGCATGGAAGTCATGCTCGTGTCTGACCCCTCTGCTGAGAAATCAGCAGCGGCGCTAAGTATCGGTGTGGGAGCAGCGTCAGACCCGGAGGATTACCCCGGCATGGCTCATTACCTCGAGCACATGTTGTTTATGGGTTCCGCGCAGTTTCCCGAGCCCGACGGGTTCATGGCTTTCACGGCGGAGCACGGTGGCATGTCCAATGCCTACACCGGGCTCGATATCACCAATTACATGATGTCGGTTGAAAACGAAGCGTTCCCCGAGGGCTTGGACCGTTTTGCCAGTTTCTTTACCGATCCGCTCCTGGATCCTGTCTACATAGATAAAGAAAAAAATGCGGTCAATGCCGAGTGGTCGATGCGCCGCGAGCAGGATTTTCGGATTACCTATCGCCTGGCGCGTCAGCTCCTCGGGGATCACCCCGCCAATCGGTTCCAGATCGGCAATCTCGAGTCGTTGTCAGACAAGACAGAAGGCGGCCTGCACGCTGCGACTGTCGCCTTTTTTGAGCGTTATTACAGCGCCAATCTAATGAAAGCATCGTTGATTGGGCATCGGTCGTTGGATGATTTGGAAGCGCTTGCGCGGCTGCACTTTGGGGAAATACGCAACAAGCAGATACCAAAACCTGAGATGACCGCGCCAGTGGACTTTGCGCAGGTGGGTGCCAAGCGGGTGCGTTATGTGCCGCAGGAGGATACCCGCGAACTGCGACTGGATTTCATCATTGATAACAACGCGGCGCTATACGACAGCAAGCCCAGCGAGTACCTAGCTTATATCTTGAGCTCTGAGATGCCCGGTACGCCGGCTGTTCGGTTGCGCGAGCTTGGCTGGGCGAGTTCTCTGATGGTGGGTGCGGCGCCCGCTCGTTATGGCAATTACGGCACGTTCTCTTTCTCGGCTGATTTGACACCCGAGGGACTGGCGCACCGCGATGAGATTACGGCTATGTTGCTCGGGTATGTCGAGATGCTGCGCGAGCAGGGCGTGGACGATCGCTACGCAGAGGAGTTTGGCACCTCGCTTGCCAATCGGTTCCGGTTTCTGGAGAAGATGGACGATTTCAGCTACTCGCAGGAGTTGACCCGTGCCATGCAGACGTACCCCGCCCGTTATGTCATCGAAGCGCCGTATCGATTTGCCGGGTTTGATGAGCAGGCGGTCGACGCCGTGCTGGCACAGCTGGTCCCCGAGCGTTTGCACCTGTGGGATATCGATCAGGCGCAGAGCGTGTCGGAGAACCTGTATTTCTATGATGGAGAGTATGCAGTAGCGCCATTGGTGCTGCCCGGTGTGGCCGAGCTTCAGGCAACGGCAGCTAAATATGCGCTGGCACTCCCCGCCCAAAATACCTTGCTGCCCGAGCGATTTGATATCGCCGAAACCCAAAGCAAGCCGACTCTCGCCGTAGATGAACCGGGAATCAGCGTCTGGATGGTGGGCAGTGAGGCGTTCAGTGATTTGCCACGAGGGTATGCCCAGGTGTATCTGAATGCCCCGGTGCGTCAAAGTGCCGATGGTGTGGTGATGCTCGTATTGTGGGCTGACCTTTTCCGGCTGCAGCAGACCGCGTTGATCAACGAGGCAGGCATAGCCGGTATGGGTCTCAGTCTGGGCACCGATGAAGGTATTCAGCTTTGGGTATCGGGTTTCACGGATAAACAACCCGAGTTGCTGAACGCTGCCCTCAAGGGGTTGCGGGTGAATCCAAGCGAGCAGTCGCTCGCTCAGGCGGTGGATCGCTTTGTTCGCAGTCTGGAGAACCGCAAGCGAGAGTTACCTGTGAGCCAGCTGGGTGGCACCTTATCCCGCCTCGTCTCATCGGGTTACTACGATGAGGCCTCGATGCTCGAGGTAGTGAGGTCACTAACGCTGGACGAGTTCAATGCTTTCGTGGATGGGCTGCTCAGGGACACATTAGTGCGAATTGGCCTATACGGTAACTATGACGCCAAAGATGCCGAGCGAATCGCAGATTCGGTGCGCCGCGCACTGCCGGACAATGTCATGGAGGACCGACCCTATGTGCGAGGCCGAACATACGCGCCGCAAGCGGGGCGCACCGTTGTCTTTAACAGCGACATTCCGGTTGAAGATCTCGGCATGATGCTGCTCTATGCCGCACCCGAGGCGACGGTGGC
>JACETJ010000080.1 GCA_013911345.1 Congregibacter sp. | reverse complement strand
GTCCTGGTTGCCGACGGATTGGCGCCGGAGAAGGCGTCCTGTGTTCGCAGTGCGGTTGATTGGGAGCGGTTTCAGCAACCTGCAGACCCGCCGGGTCTTGCGTCACGCTTTCAGTTGCCTGAAGGGGCAACGGTGATTGGTATTGCCGCTCAGCTGATTCCACGCAAAGGGCACGATATCTTGCTCGAGGCGCTGTCTGCATTGGTTGCGCGTTGGCCCTCCTTGCAGGTGCTGGTAATGGGAAAGGGCCCGTCAGAGTCTGCGATTAGAGAGCAGATTCGCGCGCGAAACTTGACTCAGCATGTTCACATTGTCGGGTTTGTTGCGGATCTCGAGAGCGTGTTGCCGAGTCTCGCGTTTCTGGTGCATCCGGCGCGAACCGAGGGCCTGGGTGTGGTGTTGTTGCAGGCGGCCTCTGCGGGTATCGCTGTGATTGCCTGTGACGCCGGCGGTATGCCCGAGGCGGTGATTGATCAGCAGACGGGCTTGCTGGTGCCGCCGGGTGACGCGGGCGCGCTCACGACTGCCATGGAGAGCTTGCTGTCAGATCGTGAGCGAGCAGAAGCTTTTGGCGCCAAGGGACGTGAGCGCATGCTCGCTTCTTTTTCACTCTCTGCGATGGCACGAGGCAACGTGAATGTGTATCGCGCGGTGATGGCGGCGCGGTCTGGGGACTAGCAGCCGCTCCCGCAAGTGGTCAGGGCCAGAGCTTCGACCTATTTCTGCTTTTTCTTTTGCCGACCCGGCCGGGTGGTCTGGTGATGCTTGCGCATCAGCGCGCGCATCTGATCATAAGATAAGCCCAGCAGTTTGGCCGCTTCATTCTGTCGCTGGTCGCAGGCCGTCAGTGCGCGTTGCAGCCAATCGAGTTCTGTCTTGCGCAGCAAGTCCTTCAGGGACACGGGCCAATCGGGCGTTTCCTCGATTGAGCTGGATGCCTCAGCTTGCTCTGACCTTTCGAACTGCGTCGCGCTGGCCTCTGATGCCGAAGAAAAAGGGTCAATCACGATCGTCTTGATCGGGCGCTCGGGGTCAGTGGTTCGGAACAGGGACCGCTCGACGACGTTTTTCAGTTCTCGAATATTGCCTGGCCAGTGATGGGCGCTCAGCTGCTTGATCGCAGCGTCGCTAAAACCCGGAAAGTAATCCCAGCCCAGCTCACGGCACATCCGGACGCTGAAATGTTGCGCTAGCTCATAGAGATCGTCCTCGCGCTCTCTCAAGGGGGGTAGATGCACGACGTCGAAGCTGAGTCGATCCAGTAAATCCCATCGAAAGCGCCCCTCGTCGGCCAGGGAGGGTAGATCGGCGTTGGTGGCCGCGACCAATCTAACGTCAACCTGCAGCGTCTTTTGGCCGCCAACCCTTTCAAACTCGCCGTATTCAATCACCCGCAACAGTTTTTCCTGCAGACGCAGTGACATGGTGGCGAGTTCATCGAGAAACAGTGTGCCGCCATCGGTGAGCTCGAAGCGCCCGAGATGCTGCTTTGTCGCCCCCGTAAACGCTCCCGCCTCGTGCCCAAAAAGTTCGCTCTCAAGGAGGGTCTCTGCGATGGCGCTGCAGTTGATTTTGGTGAAGGTCTGGTCCCAGCGGGGTGAAAGGTAATGCAGGCGCTCCGCAGCTAATTCTTTACCCGTCCCACGCTCCCCAATGATCAAGACAGAACGGTCAATGGACGCCAGTCTGGAGATATGGTCCAGCGCAGCGGCTAGCTGAGGTGACTCGCCAATAATGTTCGGGGCTTGTGGATTCATCGGCGAAATATACACCTATAAAGGCAATTTGCGCCATTTATTTAAGGTTAATACCACCTTCAAGTGGCCTATCGTTTGTGCCGTATCGATATAACTACCTGATCTTCATACATAAATTGATTATGGCATGCCGTTCGCTACTACAGTGGTGTGCAGGCGCAAACGGCCTCATAAGGCAGGGAAGCAAGTCATCATGAAACGACGGAGAGATGAAATGGATGTTATCGACGAGAGAGCGCTGGTTTACATGGCCGTGTTGTTTGTTTGCAGTGCCGTGGCGGTATTCGCCGGGCCCGCCAGAGCAGCCGCGACCTTTGGGTTTGTCACGGCTTCGGTGGAGGGCGCTTATTGGTTGGGCCGGAGTCTGGCGGGTCGCTATGTGGCCCCCAATCAGCCGTTGCAAGGTGTAGAAGGAGAAGAGCGCTATGCGAGTTGATTCGAGGGTAATGGAACGAGATGTGAGCGTGGCGCGGGCCAGAATGATTGGCGCGATGGTGGCTGGTGTATTGCTGATGGCGGGCTGCGGCATGGTAACCGTGGTCAGCGAAGACGCACCCAGCGACTACGCCCTGTGTATTGAAAAGCGCGAGGCGGGTGGTGTGTCACCCGAACTCGCAGCGCTCGACTGTGCCGAGATGGCGGAGCGCGCAAGTACTGAAATCGTGTAAGAGGAGAGGGACATGGGCATTTTTTCAAGAATATCCGATATCGTGAACTCCAATCTGAATGCGTTGTGTGACAGCGCTGAAGATCCGGAAAAGATGATTCGCCTGATTATTCAGGAGATGGAAGACACGCTCGTTGAGGTACGAAGTGCGTCAGCGCGGGTCATCGCTGAGCAGAAAACCGCCTCCCGCCGGCGCGATCGCATCGCTGCCGAGGTCACTGCCTGGGAGGAGAAAGCGAAGTTGGCGGTGTCGAAGGGGCGCGATGATCTGGCCAAGGCGGCGCTACAGGAGCGCCGCGCGGTGGAAGACACGTTGAGAGTAGTTGAAGATGAGCTGATGGCTTCTGGTGAGCAGATTGGTCAACTCAATGAAGAGATCGGCCAGCTCCAGCAAAAACTGGATGACGCCAAGGCCAAGCAAAAAGCTATTTTGCTGCGCGCCAAGACCGCCAGTTCACGTGTGCAGGTGAAAAAGCAGGTTCAGCGGGACGAGCTGGATAATGCCTTTGCCAAGTTTGAGCGCTTTGAGCGCAAGGTGGATACCCTCGAAGGGGAGCTGCAGGCGATGGATCTTGGGCGCGATACGGCTTCCAGCCTGGCGGCTGAGATTGAGGCGCTGGGTGAACAGGACTGGCTAGATGAGGAACTCTTGCGAATCAAAGACGCCATGACGCAATCTGAGACCGAGCCATCTGAAGATTCTGAGTCCAAAAAGGTATGACCATAGCTGTCATAATCGAACCCAAAGGAATAGGGGCTGGGCGTAACGCGCGCGCAGTGATCAACAGGGAGGGGAAATGAACCCGTTTGAAATGTTATTTGTGCCCATGGTGCTGTTCATGGTGATCGTGGCACCCACTTGGATCGTCATGCACTACCGGAGCGTGAGCCGATCCAGCAGCCAGCTCAGTGAGGATGATCGGCAGGCGCTGGAAGAAATGTTGGTGGCAGTGGATCAAATGGCGGATCGCATCGAGTCATTAGAGTCGATACTCGAAGCCGATCACCCAAACTGGCGCCAGCAACGTGGCGACCAGACCAAGGAGGAGGTGTAGAGATGTCCAATCGCAATAGAAGTTTTGGTGAGAGCCGCCGTCGCGGGTGGGGTGTGGGTTTATATCGTAACCGCTCCGAAGGATGGATTGGCGGGGTCTGCGCTGGGCTGGCGGTGCACTGGGATGTGCCCAACTGGGTGGTCCGTCTCGCGGCCCTGGCGCTTTTGATGTTCACAGGCGCTCTCGCATTTTGGCTGTACGTGATTGCGTGGGTAGCGATTGCCCCGAAGACGTCGCGATGGTCCGACCTGCCCGAAGAGGAGGTGGAGATCGAGATGGAGTATGACGAGGATCGCCACGCCTATCGACGTAAGACGGTCTTTCGTTACAGCGATGCGCCGGCAGAACGTGTGCGCAAGGCGAAAGACCGGGTGGCCAAAGCTGCCAGCCGCATTGAGGCGATGGAGCGCTACGTGACATCCCGACAGTATGATCTGAACCGGGAATTCTCGAAGCTCTGAGAATCCCCCATAATGGCGAGATGAAGTTGTTGTTCTCTCATGCCAATGGTTATCCACCAGGCTCTTATCGCATCCTCTTAAATGCGCTGGGTGAATATCTGGGTCAGCCGGTGAGTACTCACGCCCACAGACCGTTAGTGTCCAGTGAGCCGGCCCCCACGTTTCTGACTTGGCAAACATATGCCTCCGATCTCATTGGGCGGATAGAGGGCGACGAGCAGGGGCCCGTATGGCTCATCGGTCATTCAATGGGAGCGGCTTCGGCAATACTTGCCGCAGCCCGCAGGCCTGACCTCTTCTCCGGTATTGTCGCGCTCGACCCGGTGTTGGTGCCGACGCGCATCTGGTTTTGGGCCAGAGTGTTCTCTTTTTTCAAACCCGATGCAGTCCCCATAGTGAAGCGCGCCCTCTCACGGCCGCATGTGTTCGAGAGCAGTGACGCAGCATTTGACTTCTACCGCGGCAAAAGAGTGTTTGCCGGGGTCAGCGACCCCGTACTCATGGATTACGTAGCGGCAGGCCACATTGCGCAGCCTGATGGCAGCGTCACACTGCGTCACAGCGGTGCCTGGGAGGCCTGCATTTATCGATCTGTGCCAAGGATGACGGGTTCTCTTAAAGCGTTGGCTTGCCCAGCTTTGGTCGTTGCTGGTGAATCTTCAGATGTGTTGAATGCAGAGAGGCTCTCTTGGGCACAAGCGATCAACCAGGCGGTGGAAGTCCAGTCGTTGGCGGGCGGGCACCTGCTACCCTTGGAGGCGCCGGAAGCGTGCGCCAGTGCTGCGGCGGATTTTATACGTCGGCACTAAGCGGCACTAAGCGGCACTAATCTGGCACTAGGCGATCCTAATGCGATGTGGCTGCGCAATAGGATGGTAGCGAATGACATCAGGTTGTGTGTAAGGTGAGGTCCCCGGCTTTAGGCAAGCATGACACCTTAGAACGGACGCGATGAGTAATAACTCGGTCACAACCCGGTGGGCTGACCTCGATGGCCAGCTTTTCTTTCCCAGAGAACTCAGTTGGCTCTCGTTCAATGCGCGCGTTCTGCAGGAGGCGCAGAATCCGGCCGTCCCGTTGATCGAGCGGGTGCGTTATTTGGGTATTTTCTCTAACAACCTCGACGAGTTCTTTCGCGTTCGCGTTGCAGAAGTTCGCAGGCTTATCAGTGTTTCCAGGGGGCCACAGCGCCAGAGCGCAAAAGACTTGCTGCAGTCAATCCAGAAAGAGGTTGTGTCGCTACAAAAAGAATTTGATGCGATATATGCCGCGTTGATGAAGGAGCTGCATCGGCAGAAAATCTACCTTATCCACGAAGGGCAGCTTGACGAAGGACAGGCAGCGTTTGTTCAGCAGTATTTCAGGGATACAGTCCTGCCCGAGCTAGAGCCAATCTTACTGGAAGAGTCGCTGGCGATCCCAAATCTTGCAGACGAATCGCTCTACCTCGCCGTAATGATTCGAACGCCAGAGGGGAAGCGTTTTGCGGTACTGGAGGTGCCTTCGGAGCAGTTGGGTCGTTTTATTGAAATCCCCCGCCAAAAAGGACGCCGCAGAGGCACTGTCTATATCACTCTAGATAACGTGATCCGAGCCTGTTTGCCGCAGGTCTTCCGCGGGGTTTTTGAGCTGACATCTGTCGATGCCTATTGCTTCAAATTTTCCAGAGACGCAGAGTTAGAGCTTGATCCTTCAATAAACGAGAGTCTGATTGAGAGAATGGCTTCGAGCCTAAAGCAGCGACGCCGAGCCGATGCGGTGCGGTTTGTTTATGACAAAACGATGCCGGAGGAGCTTCTCAATGCCCTGCGCAAAAGTTTCGGTTTTGGACGCTACGACAGTTTGATTCCCGGTGGCCGATACCATAACTCCAAAGACTTTCTGTCGTTCCCGAACCCGGGAGGCAAGGCGCTAGAGTTTAAGCCGCACCCGCGCATTAACTTGCCGGACCTCGATGACGCGGCCAGTATTTTTGAGGTCATCAGAGAGCGGGATGTGCTGCTGTATTTTCCCTATCACTCGTTTGGTTACATTGTCGATGTGCTGAAGACCGCGGCGCTCGATCCTACTGTGACCTCGATCAAGATCTGCCTGTATCGCACGGCCAACAACTCACGGGTGGTCGAGGCGTTGTTGAATGCTCTGCACAATGGCAAGCGCGTGACCGCTGTCGTAGAGCTTGCTGCTCGATTCGACGAGCAAGCCAACATTGAAATGGCTCATCGATTGACTGAGGCCGGGGTGGAAGTGATCTTTGGTATCCCCGGCTTGAAGGTGCACTGCAAACTGTTTTCTATTGAGCGACGGGAAGAAAAAGGCATCCGCTACTACAGCCATATCGGCACGGGCAATTTCAATGAGAAAACGGCGCGCCTTTATAC